>CAYJTX010000396.1:0-3551 GCA_964372615.1 uncultured Bacteriovoracaceae bacterium
GGTTACATGGGGCGCCTCTGCGTCTACGAGGTCGTCCTGATGGACGAGGAGCTCCGGGAGGCGACGCGCAAAGGGGCCTCGCTCGACGAGCTCCTGGCCGTCGCGAAGGGGAAGTTCATCCCCCTCAGGATCAACGGCGCCCGCAAGGTCGCCGCCGGCGTGACGAGCCTCGAGGAAGTTCTCCGAGTGATCTTCTAAGGATGTTGTCGCGCAACGGATGCTGTTAGGATCCACCCTGATGGCTAAGAGCCGTTCCGGCCGCCTGAAAGGGCTTCTGCTTGCTGGGTTTCTGGCCTCCTGCGCCTTCGCGATCTGGGGACTGGATCTGGGTCGGCTCCTGACGTTCGAGCAGCTGCGCGCGAGTCGCGGGGAGCTCGCGGCGGCTCTCGCGCGGGACCCCGCCGCGCTGATCGCGAGCTACTTTGGAGTCTACGTTCTCGTGACTGCGCTCTCGCTTCCGGGCGCGGCGATTCTGACGCTCGGGGGGGGCGCGATCTTCGGCTTCTGGCTCGGCCTGCTCATTGTATCGTTCGCGAGCACGATCGGCGCGACCGGAGCCTTTCTCGTTTCGCGTTTCCTGCTGCGCGATTTCGTGCAGGCCCGGTTCGGCGACCGCCTGAGCGCGATCCAGGAGGGGATTCGCCGCGAGGGGGCATTCTACCTCTTCGCGCTCAGGCTCGTGCCGGCGTTCCCGTTCTTTCTCATCAACCTCGTGATGGGCCTGACGCCGATCCGTGTCGGTACCTTCTACTGGGTGAGCCAGGTCGGGATGCTGGCGGGCACGGCTGCGTTCGTGAACGCGGGTACCCGCCTGGGCGAGCTCGAGTCGGCGCGCGGGCTGCTGTCCTGGCAGCTTCTGTCGGCCTTCGCGGTTCTCGGGGTTCTGCCGCTCCTGGCGAAGCGCGCGGTCGCATCCGCGCGCGCGAGTAGAGCGCTCGCGCGATACAAGAAGCCGAAACGCTTCGACTACAACGTCGTGGTGCTCGGGGCGGGCGCGGCGGGTCTGGTCTCGGCCTACATCGCGGCCGCGATCAAGGCCCGGGTCGTGCTCGTGGAGCGGGAAAGAATGGGCGGCGATTGCCTGAACACGGGCTGCGTGCCGAGCAAGGCGCTGCTCCGGTCGGCCAGGGCCGTAGCGGACATCCGGCGTGCGAGCGAGTTCGGTCTTAAGCCAACCGAGGCCCGCTTCGACTTCGCCGAGGTGATGGAGCGGGTCCAGCGGGTGATCCGGGCGGTGGAGCCGCATGACTCCGTCGAGCGCTACTCGAAGCTGGGCGTGGAATGCGTTCGGGGCGACGCGCGCATCGTGTCTCCCTACGAGGTGGACGTGGGAGGGCGCAGGCTTTCGACTCGCGCGATCGTGGTTGCGACGGGCGCGCGTCCGTCGATTCCTCCCATCCCGGGCCTCGACGCCGTTCCGTACCTCACGACGGACACCGTCTGGAGTCTTCGCGAGCTTCCCAAGCGGCTCGCTGTGCTCGGAGGCGGCGCTGTCGGCTGCGAGCTGACGCAGGCTTTCGCGCGCTTCGGGTGCGAGGTCGACCTGATCGAGCTCGAGCCCAGGCTCCTGCCGCGCGAGGACGCAGAAGCATCGAGCACGCTCGCGGCGCGCCTCACGAAAGAGGGAGTGCGGGTACGGACCTCGACCCGGGCGCTGAGGGTCGAGCCGCGAGCCTCGCGTGCAGTCGAGTGTGGCGCGCTCGTCTGCGAGAGCGGCGGCAAGGAGATCCGAATTGAGTTCGATAGGCTGCTGCTTGCGCTCGGCCGGCGCCCGAACGCGAAGGGCTTCGGTCTCGAGGAGCTGGGTGTGGAGGTCGGTGCCGGCGGCACGGTTGCGCATGACGAGTTCCTGCGCACGAGCTGCCCGACGATCTACGTCTGCGGCGATGTCGCCGGTCCCTACGCTTTCACGCACGTGGCGGCGCACCAAGCCTGGTACGCGGCGGTTAATGCGCTATTCAGCCCCTTCAAGTCCTTTCGGGCCGACTACCGCGTTATTCCGTGGTGCACGTTCACCGACCCGGAGGTGGCGAGAGTTGGGTTAAGTGAAGACGAGGCTCGCGCCAGGGGCTTGGCGTACGAGGTCACGCGCTACGGCCTCGATGACCTCGACCGGGCGATCGCCGACGAGGAGGCCCACGGATTCGTGAAGGTTTTGACGGCTCCGGGAAGGGACCGGATTCTCGGCGCGACGATCGTGGGCGCGCACGCGGGCGAGCTGATCGGAGAGTTCGTGTCGGCGATGAAAAACGGCATCGGTCTCGAGCGAATTCTGGGCACGGTCCACGTTTACCCGACCTTCTCGGAGGCCAGCCGCTTCGCGGCGGGCAACTGGAAGCGCGCGCACTCGCCGCAAGCTGCCCTGGGCTGGGTTGAGCGCTTCCATCGGCTGCGCCGAGGCGGATCCGGGGCGTGAAAGGGTCCTTTCGAGACACCCTCCGCGAGAACGGCGTCGCCCTTCTGCGCGGCCCGGTGGAAACACTTCAAGTCAACGTCGGAAAGCTCTGCAATCAGACCTGCCGGCATTGCCACGTGAACGCCGGACCCAGGCGCAAGGAGATGATGAGCGCCGAGACGTTGGACCGGGTGCTGCGTCTTCTCGCGCGGTCGCCGGACGTGAGTACAGTCGACATCACGGGTGGGGCTCCCGAGCTGAACCCGGGCTTTCGCCGGCTCGTGAGGCGGGCTCGTGAGCTGGGCAAGGAAGTCATCGACCGGTGCAACCTCACCGTGCTCCTTGAGCCGGGCCAGGAGGGTACCGCGCGCTTTCTGCGCGAGCACCGCGTGACCGTCGTCGCTTCGCTGCCCTGCTACCTTGAAGAGAACGTCGACCAGCAGCGTGGCGCGGGTGTTTTCGAAAAAAGTATCCGGGCTCTTCGCATCTTGAACGATCTCGGCTACGGGACGGCCCCCGACGCGCCGGAGCTCAATCTGGTCTACAACCCGATCGGTCCCGAACTGCCGCCGTCTCAGCCAGTGCTCGAGGACGACTATCGGAGGGAGCTCCGCGCGCGCTTCGGAGTCGAGTTCAGCCGCCTCTACACCATCACCAACATGCCGATCGAGCGTTTTCGCAAGGATCTGAAGCGCTTGGGGCTTCTGGGCGAATACATGCAGACCCTCGTGGCGCATTTCAATCCGGCCGCGGCGGAGGGAGTCATGTGCCGTACCCTCATCTCCGTCTCCTGGGACGGACGCTTGCACGATTGCGATTTCAATCAGATGCTCGGGCTTCCGCTCGCGCCGGGTCTTCCCGGCACGATCGGGGCGGTCGAGAGCCTGAAGGAGCTTGAGGCGGGAGCGATCGTGGTCGCCGATCACTGCTACGGATGTACGGCGGGGGCGGGAAGCTCCTGCGGCGGTACCCTGGCCTGAGTCGGTATTGTAAGGAGAGAAGAGAGTGGAATCGAGAGAGCAGGGCATGCGGGACGTCGTCAGGAACTATTACGGAAGGGTGCTCCGGTCGAATCAGGATCTCAAGACGAGCGCCTGCTGCGTCGCTGAAGCGCCGAGCGCGCGGATTCGGGAGGTCATGAAAGACATCGATCCGG
>CAYJTX010000397.1:0-3549 GCA_964372615.1 uncultured Bacteriovoracaceae bacterium
CCACCATGACGTTGTCGGGGTCGATCGAGAGAATCTGCCCGAACATTTCTTTCGCCTGCTCGTACGCCTTTTTCCTCATGTGGGCGGACGTCTCCTCGACAAGCGCGAGTATTTTCTCCTTGAGCCGCTTTTCCTCCTCCTTCTTCCTTCTTTCGTCCTCCCGCGCGTCCATCTTGCGCTTGCCCTCGATGGCGTACCGCTCGATCTCCTTCGAGTCCTTGTAGTCGGGAATCAGGCTGAAGATCTTGCGAATCTCGTAAAGGGCCTTGTCGAAGTCGCCGTTCTTGTAGTGGTCGAAGCCGAGCGCGTGCTGGGCCTCAACGAAGCGCTGCTGTTCGGGGGGGAGTTTCTCGAAGCTCATCGGGCCCTGGGGCACCTGTCCGGTCGCCGCGGTTGGTCCCTTTTTCTGGGCGACTTTCTTATCCGGCTCGCCCTCCGAGAGCAGCATGAACACCAGCATCAGCCCGAGGCCGCCAAAGATGATCTTCTGCTTCTTCGGGAGATGCTGGAAGTTCTTGATCTTGTCGACGATCCCCATTCGGCTCGTGTCGACCGCGCCGCCCGTACCGGGAACGCCTCCGATCCCGGGCACCCCGCCCAGATCTCCGCCACCCGGAATCGCCGCGCCCTGGAGGAGCGACGGATCCGCGACGACTCCGCCGGGGGCTCCTCCATCCGCGAGCTGCAGCGCGCCCGCGTCGGCGGGCGGTGCCTCTTCGACCGGCTCCGGCTCCGGCTCCGGCTCGTCCGCGACGGCCATGAAGTCCTTCTCGCGCGCGGAGTAGTCGGCGCTGTGGGCTTGGAACTGGAACTCTACGTCGCCGATCCGGAGCAGGTCCTCGCCGGCGAGCTCCTGCTCCTGGACCCGAACTCCATTCACGTAAGTCCCGTTGGCGGAGTCGAGATCCTTGATCACGAAACTCAGACCCGCGCGCCGGATGATCGCGTGCTTCCGAGATGACTTCTTGTCGTTGATGAGGACGATGTCGCAGTTTTTGCCCCGTCCGATCGACACTTCGTCCTTCGTGAGCTCGAACTCCGGCTGGGTCGTCTGACCTTCCGGAAAGATGAGCTTCACCGAGAGTTTCGCGACCGGAGTGAGTTTGGTCTTCGCGTCCTCGTCGATCCCATCGGGATCCGAGGCCTCGATCGCAGGAGCCTGGGCCGCGTCCTGCGCCCCCTCCAGCTCGAGCGAGGCCACGGGAGCGTCGGCCGCCGCCCCCTCGAGCGCTGGAAGCGAACCATCTGCGAGGGCGTCGATGGCCGGAAGGGCCCCATCCGCTCCCGGAGCCGCTGCGCCCGCGGCCCCATCCAACGCGAGCGCGTCCTGGGCGGCAGTGTCAGTGGGAGCGCTCGACTCGACGAGTGGCAGCGCCACGCTCGGTTCGGACGCCGTAGGCTCGGGGGCCGCCCGCGGAGCCGGCGGCGCCTCCTTTACCTTGGGCAACGTGACCCTCATCAAGTAGGGCCCGATCGAGACGATGTCGCCTTCCTTGACGATCGCGCTCGTGCATTCGGCGCCGTTGACCACGATGGGTCCAAACTCACTCTTCTTCTCGATCTGTACCCCGTCCGCTGCCGGCCGAAATACGGCATGGTGGCGCGATACGGCGCGATCGTCCAGGCGGATCCCGCAGCCCTCGGCACGGCCGAGCGAGACCTCGCCCTCGATGGGCTGCTGCTTGAGCGTTTCCCCGTTTCGGAGGATGGTCAGGATCGGCGCCGCGCTCATCCGCTACCCGCCCCTTCGCCCTTCAGCTCCTTGATGACCTTTTCGAGCTGGTCCTTGGACTCGAGGAATCCCGGATTCGACTGATCCCTGAAAAGCAGCCGCTGTACCTGCTCGAAGTGGCCTCGTGCGGCCTTGAGCTTGCCGGCCTCGAAGGTCTTCTTTCCGCGCTCGAGGTGGAACTTGACCTCGTCCTCGATCGCCTTGTTCGCCTCGTCCAGGTACTTCGTCGCCTGCACGTGACCCGGGGCCATCTGCAGCACGGTCTCGAACTGTGTCTTCGCGCGGAGGTAGTTGCGCTCGCGGAACTCGCGAAAGCCCGCCTTGAAGAACATCTGCGCCGGACGGCCGCCCGCGAGATCGTCTCCCTTGGGAAGGAAGGAGGCCAGGTCACGAGCGTCCTTCCTGTCATCCTTTTTCTTGGGCGGAACCTTGGCCGGCTCGGGATCGCCGAGCAGCATGAATGCCACCAGGGCCGCCACGCCGATCAGCACCTTCTTGTTCTTGAGAAGGCCCCCCTGTCCCGGGGCGCCCCCGGCCCCATCCGAGCTTCCGAAGAGGCCCAAGGCCTTGACGTTCTTCTGCTGGCGCGCAAGCGCCTCCTGCTGGGACTTGATGTCCGTCATGGAACGCGGCGGAGCCACGAGCATCATCGTGGCGGCGTCGGCCGTGATGAATTCGAGCGTCGTCTCGCCCAGCGTCACCGTGTCGCCGAGCTTGATCGGAGAGCTTCGCGTCTGCTTCCCGTTAACCACGATCCCGTTCGCGCTGCCGATGTCTCGCACCGTCCAGCCTGTCGCCAGGAGCTGGAATTCCGCGTGGCGTCTCGAAGCCTTGAGATCCGAGATCACCGCGTCGTTGTCCTCTCCCCGGCCGATCGATGCCTTGTTGCCGACGATGACGTAGATCGCCCCGTAGTCCGGCCCCTGCACCACCTTCAGGCGCCCCATCTCCCCCTGTTGCCGGGGGACGTTCGCGTTGTACTTGAACTTCAACGCGCTCGGCATTCGTTGCTTTCACCCTCCGTCATTCCACCCTCGCCGCGGCCAGGTAGTAGCATTTCGCGTTGCCCTGGCTGCCTCCCATCGCGCCCACGTAAATCTTGACGGCCACGCCCGAGAACTCGTAGTCCTCGCAGATACCCTCTCCTCCGACCGGTGCCCGCTCGAACATGTCCGTTACGAGCGACACGAAGCTCTGATCGCGCGCGACGGTCGAGACGTCCTGCCCGATCGCCCCATCCGCGCGGATCCCGGAAAGCTCCTCGAACATCGCGTTCATGAAGACGACCTTCTTCTCCACGTCCCAGATCGTCATTCCGAACTTCGCGATTTCCCCCAGCGTCTTGAGCGGGTTGGCATATTCGTCCGAACCCCCCAAGGCGGGTCCGGCGGCTCCTCCGAAACCGCCTCCGCCGGCGGAGTCCCCCTTGGGCACCCGCTGAAGGGACGAATTGATGATTTCCCAGAGCGAATCAAACTCCGGCATCTTGAATTCCTTGGTCACCTGGGTCATGTCGCCCTTGAGCACCTTGTCGATGTCGTCGTTGAGCACCTCGAAGGGCTTCACGGTGAGGCGGTAGAGAATCAGGAGAATGATTCCCGCGAGGATGCCCGTGATCACGAGCGTCTCGGAGTAGGCGACTCCCATCTCACCCAGATCCGGCGTGGCGAGCGCGGTATCGATCGAAACGATCGCCATCGCGACGACGACGTTCTTGCCGAGCTGGGGATGGAGGACCTTGACCGGCTCGATTCCGACGATCGTCTCCCCATCGATGATCGCGGTTAGTCCGTTCTCCCTCCCTTCTCGAAACCCGT
>CAYJTX010000398.1:0-3543 GCA_964372615.1 uncultured Bacteriovoracaceae bacterium
TTGGAACCTCAAACGCTCCGCCATCCCACTCCGCTTCACCCTCATCTCAAGAGACTTGTCAGCGCCTCTAGAAGGGTCGAGAAGCGGAACTCGAAGCCGCCGCGTAGTGCCTTTTCCGGAATCACTCGCTGGCTGTCGAGCACGAGGTCGGCCATCTCGCCCAGGATGAGCCGCAGGGCCCAGGCCGGAGCCGGAATCGCAGTCGGACGTCTGAGCGCGAGGCCCAGCTCCCGGGCGAACTCCCGTTGGGTGATCGCTCCCGGCGCCACTGCGTTGAGAGGCCCGTGAAGGTTTTCGTCCGTCACGGCCCTCTCGAGAAGGGCGACGAGATCGTCCCTGTGAATCCAACTCATGTACTGCAGGCCTGAGCCCAGACGCCCGCCCAATCCGAGCCGGAACGCAGGCAACATCCGTGCAAGCGCTCCTCCGCCTGGATGAAGTACGAGGCCGATCCGGGCGTTCACTACGCGCCGGCCATCTCCCTCGAAAGCCCGCGCCTCCGTCTCCCAGGCCCGACACACCTCCGCCTGAAAGCCCGACCCGGCGGGCTCGCTCTCGGCCAGTGGAGTGTCGCCGCGGGATCCGTAGTAGCCGATCGCCGACGCGCTCACCAGCGTCCGAACCGTTCCTTCCCTGCGGGCCAGCTCGACGACCGCGCGCGTGCCCTCGACGCGGCTCCGGAGCACCCGCTCCTTCCGCGCCCGTGTCCACCGCGCTGCGATCGGTTCGCCAGCGAGGTGGATCACGGCTTCCGCCCCATCGAAAGTGCGCGGCGGCCAGGGGAGTGTTCGCGAAGCTGCCAGATCTCGTGAGCGAGTCAGGACCCGAATGTCATGACCCAGGCTCGCGAGCCGGTCGACGAGGGCCTCTCCTACGAAGCCGGTGCCTCCCGTGACCGCGATCCTCATGTCAGGACCGCAGATAATGGCAGGTGTACCCGCCGGCATTCTTGACGAGGTACTTCTGATGGTACTCCTCGGCGGGATGGAACTGGGTCACGGACACAATCTCAGTCACGATCGGCCGGTTCCACCGGCCCGAAGCGTCGACCTTCGAGCGCACTTCCTCGGCGACTTTCTTCTGCGCCTCGGAATGGGTGAAAATCGCCGAACGGTACTGGGTGCCCAGGTCATTCCCCTGGCGATTGCGGGTCGTCGGGTCATGCATCCGGAAAAAGAGTCCGAGCAGCGCTTCGTAAGACAGCGCCGACGGATCGAAGGTGACCTCGATCGCCTCCACGTGGCCCGTGTTGCCACGCTTCACCTGCTCGTACACCGGATTTTCCGTCGTTCCGCCGGTGTATCCGACCCGGGTCTCGAGTACCCCGGGCTGAAGCCGCAGGATCTCTTCCATGCCCCAGAAACAACCGCCCGCGAGCGTCGCGACTTCCCGTTGTGCCATGGGGGTAGCTTGCGCCAGTCCGGTCGCAGTTTCAACTCGTGCGGGGCGGTCCACCCCACCCATCACGCGGACGCGAGGCGCGCGCCCACGTGCCGGATCCGCTCCCGAACCCAAGCGCGGAGCGGATCCCGGTGCGTTCGGGCGTGCCAGACCATGCGAACGTCGATGCGCCCGAGATCGATCGGGCAGGGCTGCACCCGCAGCTTGAAATGCTCGGCATAGCGGCGAAGGAGCAGGCTCGGTGCCGTCAGCACCAGGTCCGTCCGGTCGAGCATCCACGCCATGCCCGTGAAGCTGAAGCTGCCGTAGACGATTCGACGGAGTTTTCTCTTCGCGCCCTTTCCGCTCCCCACGTCGTCCCGCAGATCACCTTGCAGGGTGATGAGAGCGTGGTTGAGCGAGAAGTATCTTTCCTCTGCGGGTGGGGTCTTGAGCGCAGGGTGGTCACTTCGCCCCGCGACCGCGAAGGAATCGGAAAAGAGCTTCGTCTGGAAGAAGCCCTCGGGCACGGAGGAGTAGAATCCCGCGATCGCCAGATCGATGAGGCCTTCCTGCAGCTCTCGCTTGGGGAGGTCTCCGGACGTCGACCGGAGGGAGAGCTGCAAACCCGGCGCCTCGCGCGCGAGCTCGGGCCACAGCAACGGCATCGCAACGGCCTCGAGGTAATCGGTGCCCGCGAATGTCACCCGACCCGTGGCGCGGGCGGGGTCGAAAGCCTCCCGGCGCGCAAAGAGCGCCACGCTCCGGCGCTCGAGCTCGAGAATCTCCTCGCGAACGCTCTCGGCGAAGTCGGTCGACACGACCCCCCGCGCGCCTCTCACGAACATGGGGTCCCCGAAGTGGGCCCGCAGGCGCGCGAGCCCGTGACTCACGGCCGACTGCGAGACGCCGAGCTCCGCCGCCGCCCGCGAGACGTTGCGAGTCCGGCCTCGCGGCGCTGGCGGTTTCAGGGAGCGCGATCGCGGGAACGATCGCACTTCCGCCGGAGTCCGTGCACCCCGAGGGTATCGCGTTCCGAGCGAAAACCAGAACGTTCTACGTCGGAAGCGCGGCCAACGGCAGCATCGCCGTCACGACGGCGGAGGGGCAGGCGCGTCTGCTCCAGCCAGCGGGAACGGATGGACGTTCGAAGACGCTCGGCATCCAGGTAGACGAGAAAAGAGGACGCCTCTGGCTCGTCGACGGGGTGGCAGTCTACGTCTACGGGCTCGAGGACAACCGGCTGATCCGAAAGGTCCCGCTCTCCTCGGTCGCGAAGGTTTCCGAGTCGGCGCTGAATGACCTGGCGATCGACGCCCGGGGGAACGCCTACGTCACCGACTCCTTCAACCCGCACATCCTCAAGGTCGACGGCCAGTCGTTGAAGCTGAGCGTGTTCCGCGACGTGAGCGCGATCCCGTTCGGCAAGCAGAACGGCATGCCCTACAACCTGAACGGCATCGTGATCTCGGCAGACGGGCGTCACCTGATTTCGGTCAAGACGAATGACGGGACGCTCTGGCAGATCGGGCTCCGCGACCGCAAGGTCAGTCGGATCTCGCTGAGCGAGCCGGTCACGAAGGGGGACGGCCTCGCGTGGGGAGATCAGGGTGCGCTCTACGTGATCCGCAACTTCGAGAGTCAGGTCTCGAAGATCGATCTCGAATCCGGGCGCGTGACGTCCGTCGCGACTGAGGGCTTCGACATTCCGACGACGGCCGCCTTCGTCGCTGGGTCAGCGCCCGAGCTGGTCGTGGTGAACAGCCAGTTCGGAAGGGAGAAGCCCTCCACACCGTTCACGCTCACACGGCTCTCGCTCCAGGCCCTCCCGAAGTGATCGAACCCGGTGCGAGCGACCGACGCGGACACCCGGTTCGGGCCCCATGCCCGATCCGGGTGTCCGCGCGTTTAAGACGCTGAAATCCATGGGATTCCATTCGTTGACAACGTCGGCCCCCTCGACTATTTGTCAGAGTTCCAATCTGATTTTCTGGCGCGGGGGTGTAGTTGAGTTGGTTACAACGTCGCCCTGTCACGGCGAAGGCCGCGGGTTCGAGTCCCGTCACTCCCGCCATCTCTTTTCCCCGAAAATCGCTTCCAGCTGCATCAGACTCGAAAAAACTCCTCGTCGTACTTCTATGTACGACTCCGTCGTTTTTTCTC
>CAYJTX010000399.1:0-3507 GCA_964372615.1 uncultured Bacteriovoracaceae bacterium
AGCCCAAGGCCCCTGCGCAGGGGTATCGTCCCGCGGTCGAGCCGGGAGGCTCGCGCGTAAATGAAGCAGACCGTTCTCATCGCCTCCGACCATGCGGCTTTTGACCTGAAGGAGCAGCTCAAGAAGCTCCTCCCGGACTTCGACTGGCTCGATCTCGGGCCGCTGAACGCCAACCGGGTCGACTACCCGGATTACGCGGAGCGCCTGGCGAGAAAGGTTGCGGCTGGAGAGGCGCCTTTCGGAGTTCTGATCTGCGGCAGCGGCATCGGCATGTCGATCGCCGCCAATAAGGTCGACGGCGTGCGCGCGGCGGTAACCGAGAACCCGGTCTCGGCGCGGCTGGCCCGCGAGCACAACGACGCCAACGTACTCTGTCTGGGCGCCCGATTCGTCGCCAGTGAGTACGCAGCCGAAATCGCCCGGGCGTTTCTGACGACGGATTTTTCGAAGGACCCGCGCCATATCCAGCGCGTCGAGAAAATCCGCGCCCTCGAGCGCGCTCCGGGCAGGGGATCGGCATGAAGACCGCCATCCAGAACGAGCTCAGGTCGTCCGATCCCGAGGTTTTCGCCGTCATCGGGCGCGAGCACGCGCGCGAGGAGGAGGGGCTCGAGCTCATCGCCTCCGAGAACTACGTGAGCCGCGCGGTGCTCGAGGCGCAGGGCTCGATCCTGACGAACAAGTACGCCGAAGGGTACCCGGCAAAGCGGTACTACGGCGGGTGCGAGTTCGTGGACCAGGCGGAGAACCTCGCGCTCGAGCGCGCGAAGCGCATCTTCGGCGCGGAAGCAGCCAACGTCCAGCCGCACTCGGGCTCCCAGGCGAACATGGCCGTCTATCTTGCGCTCATGTCTCCAGGCGACACCCTCGTCGGGATGAACCTCTCGATGGGCGGGCACCTCACGCATGGCAGCCCCGCCAACTTCAGCGGCAAGCTCTTCAAGGTCGCGAGCTACGGGGTGGATCCCAAGACGCACCGGATCGACTACGACGCCGTTCGCGACACCGTGAAGCGCGAGAAGCCGAAGGTGCTCGTCGCGGGCGCGAGCGCCTACCCGAGAGTGATCGACTTCGAAGCCCTGAGCGCGATCGCCCGCGAGAGCGGCTGCCACCTCGTCGTCGATATCGCCCACATCGCGGGCCTGGTCGCCACCGGGCACCACCCCTCCCCGCTTCCCCATGCGGGCTTCGTCACCACGACCACCCACAAGACCCTGCGCGGCCCGCGCGGCGGCCTGATCCTCGCCGGCAAGGTCGCAGGCCTGCCGGACGCAGCCGACCGCATGAAACCCGTCAACTCGCTCATCTTTCCGGGCATCCAGGGCGGGCCGCTCATGCACGTGATCGCGGCCAAGGCCGTGGCCTTCGGTGAGGCGCTCAGACCCGAGTTCCGTGACTATTCCGCGAGTGTCGTGGCGAACGCCAAGGCGCTGGCCGAGGAGCTCATGGGCCTCGGCCTCGCCCTCGTCTCGGGCGGCACCGACAACCATCTGATGCTGGTGGACCTCGCGGCCTCCCGCGCGCTGACTGGCAAGAAGGGCACCGCGAAGGACGACGGCGGCGTGAGCGGCAAGGACGCGGAAGGCTGGCTCGACCTCGCCGGAATCACGGTGAACAAGAACACGATCCCGAACGAGAAGCGCAGCCCGTTCGTGACGAGCGGAATCCGGATCGGCACGCCCGCGCTCACCACGCGGGGACTGGGCGTGCCCGAGATGCGCCAGATCTCGAAGTGGATCGTGAAGGCGATGGCCTCCGAAGGAGACGCCGGGATCCTCTCGGGAATTCGAGGCGAAGTTCGCGAGCTTTGCGCCCGATTCCCGCTCTATGGTAAGGGCCACTCGTGATCTGCCCCTACTGCAACGCCGCCGACACGAAGGTGATCGACTCCCGCCTGAACCAGGGGGGCGACAGCACCCGCCGCCGCCGCGAGTGCCCCGTCTGTGAGGGAAGGTTCACGACCTACGAGCGGATCGAGGCGGTCATGCCTCTGGTGATCAAGAAGGACGGGCGACGGGAGGCCTACTCCCGACCGAAGATCCTGGGCGGCATCGAGAAGGCCTGCCAGAAACGCGTCGTGGCGACCGAGCGCATGGAAGACATCGTCTCCCGGATCGAGAAGCGCATGCAGGCGATCGGGATGAAGGAGATACCCTCGAAGACGGTCGGCGAGATGGTCATGACGGAGCTGCACCGGCTCGACAAGGTCGCGTACGTCCGCTTCGCTTCGGTTTATCGCGATTTCCAGGACGTCCCGGAGTTCGTGGCCGAGCTCCAGGAGCCACCGCGCCTGCAGGAGGACCCGACGAACCTCGCCTTTCCGTTCGTGGCCGCGAGCGATGGCGTACCCGAGGAGTCGTCGAGCCGCGAGGCTCGCTTAACCACGAGCCGCGAGGCTCGCTTAACCACGAGCCGCGAGGCTCGCTTAACCACGAGCCCTAGGGCTCGCGAGCCGCAGCGATGAGCAGCCGCCACCGAGCCCGGGAAGCCGCGCTTCAAATCCTCTATCGTTACGACGCGCCCGGGACCGCACTCCCGGAGGACGCCCGCCTCGCCGGTGAGCTGGGACAGCACTTCGAGCATTTCCGGGTCCCCCCGGCGCTGCGGGACTTCTCGACTCTTCTCGTGACAGGAACCCTCCGGCAGAAACCCGAGCTTGACTCGACTCTCGAAAGGCTCAGTGAGAACTGGAAACTTTCCAGGATGAGCGCGATCGACCGGAGTCTGCTCAGGCTCGCGGCTTTCGAAATGCTGCACGTGACTGACACTCCCTCGACGGTGGTCATCGACGAGGCTGTGGAGCTTGCCAAGCAGTTCGGGACTGGAGACTCACCTGCCTTCGTCAACGGGCTTCTTGACGCGCTGAATAAGCAAAGGCCCAAGTAAACGTCGTCATCAAATTGGCGCTTGGGCGCGTTCGTCGCCGCCACGAATTCCGAATGACATGATAAACTGACAGGCGTGCGAGCCTCCCGGCTCGTATGCAGAGGAGTCGGAGAGCGTGGAGCCACCTCAAATTCTGGAAGTCCCGGCCGATCGAGCCCTGTTCGAGGGAAATCTTCGGGCGATGGTCCTGACCATCGGGAAAAACGAGAGACCGCTTCGAGGTCTGGCCAGTCTGATTGATTGGCGCCTCCAGGGCGCGATCTCCTTCGGTCTGAAAAGCGGGGTCGTCACGGGCGAAGCGGGCGAAATCGCCTATATGCCCGTTCACCGGCGGGGACGGACGATCCACCTCATCCTGGTAGGCGCTGGCCAGGTGCCCGAGGGGTCGAAGCGGAAGGCACTCCCCGTGGACACCTTGCGCAAGCTGCAGGGAAGTCTCACGTCCCTCCGCCTGGGCGGGCTCGGTATCTCGCGATCCGACCTCGGCGACCCGAGCGACGAGGCGATCACCCAGGCCTTTCGGGGAATCGCGCTCTCGGTGGTGCCATAGATGGATCCGACCCAAGCTCTTGAGACGCTCGATGGGCTCGAAGCAATCACAAGAGAGAGTCTGCGAGCCCT
>CAYJTX010000400.1:0-3497 GCA_964372615.1 uncultured Bacteriovoracaceae bacterium
GCCCGGCGCAGGCCCGGCGGATGGTCCGGCAGAAGCGACGAGGAAGGCCCGAGCTTCAATGGCTGAGTCGACCCGTCGCGGCGCGAGCATGGGCCGTCAGATTCGCGAACTCAATCGGCTGCATGCGCTGACCCAGGGTCTGGCCGATTCCATGGGAACCGACTTCTTTCGCTAGGCGTTAAACGCCCTAAGCGTAAATCTTTTCGCGGTGCTCCTGGCGTTCTTTGCAGGCGATGCAAAGAGTGGAGACGGGCCTGGCCTCGAGGCGGCGGGGCTCGATGGGCTCCTCGCACTCCTCGCAGGTTCCGAAACCGCCCTCGTCCATGCGCTCGAGCGCCTCGTCGATCTTGGAGAGGAGCTGGCGTTCGCGGTCGCGCAGCTTGAACATCAGATTCTGGTTGATCTCGCTGGCCGCGAGGTCGGTTTCGTCGGGAAGGTCGTCCGGTGAGAGCGCCAGCTCGGTCTTGATGGCGTTCTTCGAGTTATTCAGGATCCTCTGCTTTTCCTCGAGGAGGTTCTTTCGAAACCTCGCCAGGGTCTTCGCGTCCATGTGCTTCCCCCCAATCACTTCCACGTTCGTGGCGCGTGGCCGCTTACGTGGTCTCCTATTGTAACTCCCCTGTCTGAGATCGCAATAAATTTATAAGGACCTCTAAGATTCGTCAACTGCTTGATGCCAAGTTGGAACCAGGGATGCGGCGTCTGGGTTCGACCGCCAAGATCTTGACCGTGTCTGACGCGACACTCCCGTGTGTAAAGGGGTCGACCGGGCGACAATGGTTCGAGTAGGGTGCCCAGAAAATGTTTCGACCGACGCAGGACGGAATCACGATGGCGCTTTCTTCTTCGACTTCTCTACGGGCTAGCTCCCGAGCAGTGATCATTCTGGCCGCGGGCCTGGGAAAGCGAATGCGCTCGCAGCTGCCCAAGGTTCTTTTGCCGGCGGGCGGCCAGCCGCTGCTCTTTCACATCCTGGATCAGGTGCGAGCGGTCTGCCCGGACGCCGAGGTGGCGGTCGTCGTGGGTCACGCGCGCGAGAAGGTCGAGCAGGCCGTGGCGGCGAATCCTGATTATCAGGGAATGAAGCTCACCTTCGTGCACCAGGAGGAACAGAAGGGAACGGGGCACGCCGCCCGCTGCGCGATGGATGCGCCCTGGGGTCTCGAGCAGGTCGCGAAGAAGGCGCAGGTGCTCGTGCTACCGGGCGACCTTCCGCTGATGACCTCCGCGCTGATCGGGCAGATGCTGGAGCCGCTCGGACGCACGGCGGCGATGCGGCTCCTGACCTGCGAGCTTCCGGACCCGACCGGCTACGGGCGCATCGTGCGACGGGGCAAGAAGGGTTCGGTGCTCCGGATTGTCGAGGAGCGGGATGCCAATCAGCGCGAGAAGGCGATCCGGGAGGTCGGCGCCTCCATTTACACGTTTCACGCGGCGTTCCTACGCGCGGGCCTCCATCGGCTTTCGAACAAGAACGCGCAGGGGGAGTACTACCTGACTGACCTGGTCTCGCAGGCGGTCCGAACGCGCAAACAGGTCGACGTGCTCCGGTGGGGTGACCCCGAGGACGTCCGGGGCGTGAATGACCCCTGGGAGCTGGCGCTCGCGCACCGGCTCGTGAACGAGCGGATCCTGCGCCGCTGGATGCGCGAGGGCGTGCGCGCGCTCGACCCGGCCACGACCTGGATCGACGCGCAGGTAACCCTGGGCCCGGAGGTCGTGATTCACCCGGGCGCGCTGCTCGCGGGTCGCACGAGAGTAGGGCGGGGTTCGGTGATCGGCGCGTACTGCGTTCTTCGGGGCGTTGAGATCGGAGAAAACGTCGAGCTGAAGACGGGCTCGGTCATCGAGGAGTCGCGCATCGCCGATGGCGCGAAGGTCGGTCCCTACGCGCATTTTCGCCCGGGCTCGGTGGTCGGGGCGGCGGCCAAGGTTGGCAACTTCGTCGAGCTGAAGAAGACCGAGATCGGAGCGGGCTCGAGCGTCGCGCACCTCTCGTACCTCGGCGACGCGGTGGTCGGGCAGCGGGTGAACATCGGCTGCGGTTTCGTGACCTGCAACTTCGATGGCCGCGTCATCGAAGGGAGCCGCAAGCACACGACGGTCATCGAGGACGACGTTTTCATGGGCTCGGACTGCCAGACGATCGCGCCGGTTCGGATCGGAAAGGGCGCCTACGTCGCGTCTGGCTCGACCGTGACGGACGACGTGGAGCCCGAGGCGCTCGCGATCGCGCGCTCACGGCAGGTCAACAAGCCGGGTTACGCGCGTCGCATGAAGGAGTCGCGCTGAGATGTGCGGAATCGACGGGTACGTCGGTTCCCGGCCCGTCGTAGACCTTCTCCTGAAGGGGCTCAAGCGCCTCGAGTACCGGGGCTACGACTCGGCGGGCATTGCCGTCTTCAAGGACGGTAAGCTCGAGATCCGAAAGTCCGAGGGCCGCCTTGAAAACGTCGCGGCGCAGGTGCGGGGAGAGGGCGGGGCGCTCGCCTCCGCATGCAGTGGAATCGGTCATACGCGGTGGGCGACTCACGGCAAGCCGACGACGCAAAACGCCCATCCGCATCGGGCGGGGCATGTCGTCCTGGTGCATAACGGAATCATCGAGAACTATCAGGAGATCCGTGACGAGCTGGTGAAGCGAGGGCACATGCCGGCCTCCCAAACCGACAGCGAGCTCTACGGGTTCCTGGTTTTGGAGGAGATGGAAAAGGGAACCGCCCTGGTCGAGGCGGTGCGCCGAGCGTTTCTCAAGCTCGAGGGCGCGTGCAGCGTGGTCGTGATGTCGGAGCGGGAGCCGGATCTCGTCGTCGGCGTGCGAAACGGGTCTCCGCTGGTCGCGGCGATCGACCCCTCGGGCGGCGCGATGCTCGCGAGCGACGCTCAGCCCCTGCTCGAGTACGTGCAGGATGTCTTCTTTCTGGAGAACGGCGATGTCGCAGTCGCAAGCCGCAAGGGCCTCGAGTTCCGTTCGCTCACGGACGGGAAGCCCGTCGACCGCCGCGCCTCTCGCGTGGATTGGACGCCCGAGCGGCTCGACAAGGAGGGCTACGCTCATTACATGCTCAAGGAGATCCACGAGCAGCCGACGACCCTGGTCGACACGCTCAACGGGATCCTGGACCGGGCGCACCTGGACCCGTTCCCGCTGGCCGCGCAGCCGGGAGTGCGGCTGCTTACGGAGGCCAGGGAGCTCACGATCGCCGCGTGCGGGACGTCGAGCTATTCCGCGCTGGTGGGGAAGTATTGGATCGAGCGCTGGGCGCGGTTACCGGTGAGCGTCGAGCTGGCGAGCGAGTTCCGTTACCGGGATCCGGTGGTCAGCCCGGGCGCGCTCATCGTGGGGATCTCGCAATCGGGGGAGACGGCGGACACGCTCGCCGTGATCCGCGAAATGAAGCGGCGGAAGGTGCCGACGCTCGCGCTGACCAACGTACGAGGCAGCACGATCTCGCGCGAGGCCGATGCGACGTTCTTCACGTCTGCCGGCCCGGAGA
>CAYJTX010000401.1:0-3454 GCA_964372615.1 uncultured Bacteriovoracaceae bacterium
GAACCTGTTCACCCTCGCGCCGAGCACGAGCGTGGCCGGACGAACCACCGCACCGGCGGAGTCCGCGAGATCCTGCGCGGACCCCCGGCCGTCCGGTCAAGCCGGGAGGCTCGCGTGTGGAAGAGCGGTGGCATACGCGGCCCTGCGCGGGAAGACACGCGTCCTACTCGAAGGCCGGAAGGACCAAAATACCTAATCGAAGTAGTACTAGTCTCTCGCGCTGGGAGTCAGGCTTGCGGGAGCCGACGGCGCGAAAGCGCCGTGCGATCCCGACGGCGGGGAGAGCGGCCTCGGGCAGTCAGCGGCGAGGTAGAGGTCGAGGAACTCGGACTCGCTCGCGATTTGCGGGTCGTAGCCGTTCACTTGAAGCTCCGAAAAATCGGTTCCGGTCGCTTCGCCGCGAAAGACGACACCTTCCGGTCCGGCGTAGATCTGCATCTCGCGTTCGGCCTCGACGGCGGCGTCCCCGTCACCGGCCTGGATAGTGGTTGTGACCTCGATTACGATCAGCCCCGCGAGGCCGGGATGCACTCGGATACGGTCCCGAATCAGCGACAAGTTCCCGCTCCGGTCGCGGTAGAGGCCGCGCTTCGCCGAGGTGCCTGGCATGTCCTCTTCGGAGTAGTTTGCCAGCTTCGAGAGAACTCGCGGATCGTTCAGGGCGGAGCGAACCCTGCTGGCAGTCGCCGCAGTCAGTGCGCGCACGGTGGCTTCCGGTCCATGCTGGTGAAAGGGCGCGACATCTCCCCCAAAGGCGCGCAGCGCGGCCATCAGCTCGGCGTTGCCTTCGATGACAGACTTCGCTTCATGCAGCGCACTCTGGTGGGTCAGGATCGTGCGCGAGCGCATGCCGAGGCCGCGAGTTCGGGCGGCCGGAAAGTCGGATCGATAGCGGCCGCGAAGGATGGTGATCTGCTCGCTGCAGGCGCTAGCCGTCGGGCGACCCTGCGCCAGGGCCAACGGTGCGCCAGCGACTGAAAGCAGGAGTGTGAGAACCAGGGAGCGGATGGAGAGTGTGGACATGACCCGGAAGACTGCAGGAGCGATGCCTGGTTTTCACATTGAGTTCCAAGTAGTTAAGTCGTAATGGACGTCCAACTTCTGTACGGTCGTCGAGCTGTATCCTGCGTCAGGCGTGACAGCCCCCGAGCGCGTCTACTTCCGAGAGCCCGACGCGCTCCGCGTGTCAAACCACACGGCCAGGATGATGATCACGCCCTTGATGACCTTCTGGTAAAACTCGCTCACGTCGAGCAGGCTCATACCGTTATTGAGCGCGCCGATGAAGAAGGCCCCGATGATGGAGCCGCGGACGGTTCCGACGCCTCCGAGAAGGCTCGTGCCGCCGATGACGACGGCCGCGATCGCGTCGAGCTCGAAGAGCTCGCCCGCCGTGGGCATCGCGCCGTTGAGGCGCGCCGAGAGAATCGCGCCGCAGAGGCCGGCGAGCGCGCCGAGCGCCGCGTAGATGCCGAAGGTGATTCCCCGGATCGGCACGCCAGCGAGCCACGCGGCTTCGGGGTTTCCGCCGATGGCGAGGACGAAGCGGCCCAGGCGGGTCTTCTGCAGAACGACGGATCCCGCGATCGCGAGCGCCCCGAAGAAGAGCACGGGCACCGGCACGCCCCGGTAGCCCTGGAACGTCCAGGCGGCGCCCGCCGTGAGGAGCGCGGTGAAGCCGATGTAGGCGACGTCGCCAGCGGCCAGGGGCCGCTTCAGCGTTCGCGCGACGACCGCGGCACCTCCCGTTCCCACGACGAGGGCGAGCGAAAGGCCCATCGGCAGGTAGTCCTGGCCGAGCCAGTTGAAGGAGTCGCTCAGGGGCGCGATCGCGGCGCCTTTCGCGAAGATGAGGGCCAGGCCGCGCGCGATGACCATCATCCCGAGCGTGATGATGAAGGGCGCGATCCGGAAGCGCGTGATCATGAACCCGTTGAAGACGCCGCAGAGAAGCCCGACGAGAGTCGCCGCGAGAACCGAGAGGGCTGCGCCGCCCATGACTCCGGCACCCGTCCACTGCGCGAGCCCGAGATTCACCTGAAGGACGCCTGCGACGACTCCGGCGAGGGCGACGACGGAGCCGACCGAAAGGTCGATCCCGCCGATCAGGATGACGTAGGTCATGCCGATGGCGAGAATGCCGTTGATCGCCACCTGGCGGGTCAGGTTCGTGAGATTGCGCGCGGTCGAGAAGGTCCCTTCCGTCAGAAGCGCCATCGCGATCATGACGACCGCGAGCGCCACGAGGCTTCGGATTCTTCTCCAATCGAGCTGAGTCATCATAGGGATGCAGCCCTCATGATCTGCTCCTGCGTCGCACCGGCCGACGGGAGCTCAGCCGAGATCGCCCCCTCGCGCAGCACGAGAATGCGGTGGCAGAGTCCGAGCAACTCCGGCATCTCGGACGACGCGAGCACGATCGCGATTCCCTGGCCGGCCAGGCGCTGCACCCACTGGTAAACTTCGGTCTTCGCACCGATGTCGATGCCGCGAGTGGGTTCGTCGAGGAAAAGGATTTCAGGGTCCGTCATGAGCCACTTCGCGATGACGACTTTCTGTTGGTTTCCCCCGCTCAGCTCGCCTACCGGCTGCTCGAGGCTTGTGGACTTCAGCCGCAGCTCGCCCGCCCAGCGGCGCGCCTCTTCCGACTCGCGCCGGGGATCGACTACCGACAGCAGGCCGCCCGCCTTCGCGATGCCGCGGCGGTTTCCCGACAAAGCCGGAAGGGAGATGTTCGACAGGATCGACTGGTTGAGCACCAGCCCGCTTCCCTTCCTGTCTTCGGAGACGAAGCCCAGGCGTGCACCGATGGCGTCCGACGGGACGCGCAGGGATCTCTCCACTCCCTTGATCCAGACTTTCCCTGCGACAGTCCAGCCCCGGCCACGGGGCCCGGAGCCCTCGACGACTCCGAAGAGAGCCTCGAAAGTCTCGGAGCGCCCCGCTCCCAGGAGGCCTGCGAGCCCGAGCACCTCCCCTGCCCTCACTGAAAAGGAAAGGTTTCGCACGACGTTCTTGCCGGAGGGAGCCTGAAGCGTGAGGCCCTCGACCCTGAAGAGCTCGGCCCCGAGCCTGGCGTTTCTCGGCGGGTAGATGTCGTGGATCGGCCTGCCGACCATCCAGGAGATGAGCTGGGGTTCGAGCTCCGAGCGCGGAACTCTCGACTGCCCAGCCCACGCGGAGCACTCGCCCGCGTTCTTCCCGTCTCGGAGCACGATCATTCGATCCGCGAGCCGAAAGACCTCGTCCATGCGGTGAGTGATGTAGACGATGGCCTTGCCTGCGGCCCTGAGCCGTTCGATCACGCCGTAGAGCCGGGCGACTTCGATATCAGTGAGGGCCGACGTCGGCTCGTCGAAGATCAGCACCCTTGCGTCGCGGTAAAGAGCCCGGGCGATCCCCACGAGCTGGCGGCCGCCGACCGATAGATCGCCGACTCGGACCTCGGGCCTCA
>CAYJTX010000402.1:0-3423 GCA_964372615.1 uncultured Bacteriovoracaceae bacterium
TTCTCCGTGTGAGCCGATGGCGCAAGACGGGACAGCGCCGTGGCCCCCAGGAGGGGCTCAGCGGCCTCCGTGACTGGCAGAGAGAGGCTGCCGTCCAGGCCGCTGGCCCTCCAGATCGAGAGAAGGCTGACGGCACCAGCCCGATTGGCCGGCAATGCGAGCGCCTCAAGCTCTGCAGGACGGAGTTTGTCGATTTCAATGCAGATGCCGTCGATCAGCTCTGAATTACCAGACAATTCCAGCCCCTTCCGTGCTCGATGCTTTTGGGAGAGAAGGCGCATCTGAAGAGTCTCGACGGCATACTGAAAGCTAAGTCCTTTCACGTCGATCAAGAATCCGAATACATCGCCTGAGTGTTTGCAGGTAACGCAATGATAGAGCTGCTTTTGACCGTTCACGATAAGCGATGGATCGGAGTCGGGATGGAACGGACAGGGGCCTCGGTAAACTGACCCATACTTCTGGAGTTGGAGGTGCTCGCCTATTAACTCTACGATATCAACTGAATCTCTGGTTCGGCGCAGCGACTCTGGGGAATATCTCTTCGTGGGCCTGCTCATCCATAAAGAATAATAGGGGGAAGTGACAGCCGAGGTCAGGAGGAGTCGACAACTCTGAACGCCCTTTCACTCATTGGACGCCCCAAATCTATCGGATGATCGGGAACCTGCGCGGTCTGCGATCCCAGCGAGCTCTATCATATCAGTCCTTACCTTGCGGAATGGAGTATCCACTCCTAGCGGATCTTGGTCTTGCCTCAAACGCCGGCGGCGCAATCTGCTCCGACCTGCACTTCGGACACCGGCTAGGCTTGGTCGTGCGACTCCGATCGGAAAACGTGAATTCGCAGTCCCGGCACTGCGACGGCGAGATCACAAATTTCAACCCCTGAGCCTCCACGGACTGGGCAACGTGCCTAAGGTGCGCCTCGACCATCCGCTGAGTAATGCCAAGCGCACGGGATAGCCCGCCGGCGTCCCATGGACGCACCTTGAGCAGCTCAATCATCTTCTGTCGCAAGGTGCCGTCCGAATCTCCCGGGGACATCGCCTCAGCCCCCCTTCACGCAAATCAGCTGCTTGAGCTGAACCACCACCTCGACCAGATCTTCCTGGTCCCGCATCACCTGGTCGATGTCCTTGTACGCCCGTGGCACCTCGTCAAGGACGGCGCGGTCCTTCCGGCACTCGACGCCCTCAGTCTGGGCGGCGAGGTCGGCCTCCTTGAACTCCCTTCGCGCCTGGGTGCGGCTCATCCGCCGCCCAGCGCCGTGCGCGCAGGAGTGGAAGGATTCCGGGTTTCCCTTGCCGCGGATGATGAAGGATCGCGCTCCCATGGAGCCGGGGACAATCCCGTACTCTCCCTCGCGGGCCGAGACTGCGCCCTTCCGGGTTACCCAGACCTCCCTGCCGAAGTGCTCTTCGCGCTGACAGTAGTTGTGGTGACAGTCGACCCGGAAGAATTCGGACATCTGCTGAAGAAGACGAGCGTCCTTATGGACGTGGTGGGAGACATCCTTGACGACCCGAAGAATCATCTCGTTCCTGTTTCCCTTGGCGTACTGTTGCCCCCAGAGAAGGTCCGCAATATAGGCCTGAAACTCCGGCATGTCCTCGCTGAAGTAAGCCAGATCTGGATCGGGCAGACTTGAGAGCCGCTCCGCCATGAGGCCCTTGGCCTTGTCGATGTGTCTTTCGGCAAGCTCCTTGCCAATATTACGGGATCCACTGTGAAGAAGGACCCATACGGCTTGGTCAGTATCCCGGCAGATCTCGATGAAGTGATTTCCACCCCCAAGCGAGCCGAACTGATGGGCCGCGTTGCGTACGAGCCTGTTTTCCTGCGGAATGGAGGGCGGGAGACCGAGCGCCGTGAAGGCCTCGGCGGATCGATCGCTGATCTCGCGGTTGCCATCGCGCCCCGTGGGTACGGATCGCTCGATGGAATGGCGCAGCTTCGTGAGATCGCCGAGCTGATCCGCCCTCAAGGGAAGCTGCACGGCGCACATCCCGCAGCCGATGTCGACGCCGACGGCCGCTGGCAGGATCGCGCCCTCGGTCGCGATCACCGTACCGATCGTCGAACCCCTCCCTGCGTGCGCATCCGGCATAACGGCGACGTGCGAATGGATGAATGGAAGCGAGGCGACGTTTCGGACCTGCGCCTCCGCCGAGGCCTCGAGATCGCTCGCCCAGATCTTTACCGGTTTTCGGGTGTCAGAGATTTCTCGTTTCATATTCTAGCCCACTCTCACTCCGGGCATTTTCCCGCACGTTTCATCGCTTGGATCAAGCGGCGAGCCCGGGTATATCCGATCTTGAGCAGCCGCCGAAGCTGGGCCAGCGGTGCTCTTTTGTCACGGTCGACGACAAGAACGGCTCTCTCAAAGAGTTTATCTAGTTTGCTCATCGGCTCATAGTGGGAACAGCCCTGATGTGCAAAGGTGAGAAGCACGCAGCGATGAGACCTCGGATTCGCGCATACCCCCAAAACCCCTGCCTAGACCGCCTTCGAGGTGAAGATACCATTTGCAGGCGCAGGAGCAGTCCATTCCGCGGTCCGCGCCAAACTCCACGTCTGCCTCACCGAAACCGGAATGATCCGCTGCGTGCCTTGGAACGATCGCCAGGAGGGCGGGAGTGGCCAAGCAGATTGGAAAAGGCATCCACGTCATACCGAAGCAAATCGGCCCAACGTCCCCAGCACTATTCGGATCGAAGCTCTCGTCTGCGGCGTCAGGGTACGATCGACCAGATCGTCCTGCTGAAGTTTCCACACCAGATCGTATTTCAACTCGTCGAACTGGATTTCCACGCGAACATTCTCATCCACCTCGAGCACTGATCCCAACGCATTGAGTTTAGTGTCGATCTCACGGAAGTCTTTCTTCTCCTTCTCGCATTGCTCCCGCTCCCGTAGAAGCCGCAGCCCTTTCTTCTTGGGCTCTCCATCCAGTATCATGGCTGGAAAGGTCGCGAGGATTTCCTTCGCCGCGCTTCCGAACATCGCCTGTCCGAGGTGGGACCCGTATACGAGGTACGCACTCAACGCCGGGTACTTGGCCTTGAGCCTTTTGAAGACATCCATCGCCGCGAGATCTGCTTTTTCGACATACGAGAAGTGCATTGCTCTTCAAGATAGCGCCTCAGTCTGACAGCTGAGGTCACACGCACGTCGGCACTATTCGCTCAATCCTGTCCTTCGCCTTGGACTGCGCCCCGCACGTTGGAGAGTTCAGTCCATGCTTCCAGGGTCGTGCCGGAGGAGGACGCAATGGGTCCGCCGGCGCTGTCCTTGTGTGTCCGGGTCATGGGCCAAGATGGACGAAGCGAAACAACCGAAGATGGAGTGTCAGCCCCAACCTATGGCTGCTCCGGAATTGTTAACGGCTCAAAGATCGAGATGACGGATGTCGATAAGAAC
>CAYJTX010000403.1:0-3415 GCA_964372615.1 uncultured Bacteriovoracaceae bacterium
CTTCCTTTTTCCCTGACTGCGTATTTGTCAGCCGGATCTCGCGGGCCATTCGTCTGCACAGTCTATCGCCCAGCAGGTCGCCAATCCAGCCCCGGCAAGCCCTTTAGCTGGCGAAGATAGTCTGAATTTCTTGTTCGACGATGGCCTCGTTGGTCTGCTTGGCCAAAGAGATCTCTTTCACGAGCAGGTGCTTGGCCTGGTCGAGCATCTTGCGCTCGCCGAAGGAAAGATCCTTGCTGTGCCGGAGGAGGAAGAGGTTTCGGAGAACTTCGGCAATCTCGTATACGGAGCCGGTCTTGATCTTCTCCATGTACTCGCGATAGCGTCGGTTCCAGGTCGTCTGGTCGATCTTGACGTCCCGCTTCTTGAGGATCTTGTAAACGCTGCCAACGTCCTTGGAGGAGATGATCTCGCGGAGGCCGACGGCGCTCGCGTTGTCAGTCGGAACCATAATGGTCATCTGGTTTTCGATGACCTGCAGAACGTAGAATTTT
The DNA here is from genome assembly GCA_964372615.1 of uncultured Bacteriovoracaceae bacterium. GTDB lineage: Bacteria > Bdellovibrionota > UBA1018 > UBA1018 > UBA1018 > CAYJTX01. Next base: position 495 of record CAYJTX010000403.1, read on the forward strand.
TTCTTCTTTCCCCCGACGTCCTTCTCCTCGATGCGCTTGACAATCGCAACACCATGGGCAGGATAGACAGCGCTGTCGCCAACCTTGAACATTGAGTTTCAACCTCCGAAGACGGCTCAAGAAAACAGAAGTTTGAGCCGCGGCACGCTATCACACCGCTAATGAGAAGTCAATTTAACAACACACCAGAATCATTGGAGATTCTGGTCTAGCGAGCTTGAAAGAGCGCCCGAATTTCCGAACGAAGCTGTCGCCCGACCAGCGCACTCCCGTCCGAGGAGTCGAGGACTGAGGGCAGCCCCTGGCTGAAATGTTGTCCCTGAGAGTCAACTGAAGCAGAAATGACAAAGTGCTGAGTGAGGTTCCTCTGGGCGTCCTCTTCGCGATTTCGCCGAGGCTCCTGCGCCATGCGTCGCGCGGCCTCATCCTTCGCGACTCGCAGGCGAGCCAGCAGGGGCTCTAGCTCTCTTGTACGGAGCCGCGAGGTCACCGCCGGCCCCGTGTGGCCACCCTCGGCAAAATCCCCATCCGGCTGGCAAACGATGCGTCTGACGCTGGATTGCTCCACGACTCGGCCATCGGCGTGAATCGTGATCCGCCCCGTTTGGCTATAATAGCGGCACTGATCATCGACATTGTAGCCATCCAAAATCGTGAGGGTCGCGACAACTCGATCGTCCAAAGGCGGAAGCGAGCCGCCCGGACCGGCCAAGCCCGACTTTGCGAACAGTACAACGAGAGCTACCATTCCAACCAGGCCGCCTAAGGCGCTAGCCCAGCCAAGAACGTCTCTGTCACTATAAGCCCGTAAGCCAAGCCTGCTAACGCTCCGCACGCGATTTCGAATGCGCAGCAGGGCGTCCTTCGAGAATCTCGCCACTTGATTGAAAACCTGAATTCGCTTCGTCACTGAATCACCTCGAACTTTGCCCCGGGGGCGGGTCTGCCATGAGCAAGCCCGATGCCATCAATCAACTACTGATTCCTTGGGCAAACCCATGGTGCATCTAGAGCCGAAATGACCCTGAATCCAAGGAGGTGTCAATTCAGGACTGGATCGATCAAGGATTGGACAGTTCCGTCTGCTCGACCGGAAGGGGTTGGGCCAGAAGACTGCGAAAGCTTCTGAAGGTCTCACCCTTCCGAGCCCAGCGAACAGTCTCTTTGCTCTTGTCCTTTCGGGAAGTCAGTCGGCCGAAGGAATAGGTATCTGCGGGATTCGCGGTCGCCATCAGGGCGATCAAGGGAAGCGGGTCCAGATTCGCGTTTCGCAGACCTTCCACCAGCCTCTGCGCGCGACGCCCGGTGTTCTGCTCGCGTTGAGCTGCACGAAGAATCCGCCAGACTCTCTTGGCGTGCTCAACGCGCATCAAGCGCCCAACCCCCGGCGTCGGATCTTCGCCCAGGAGGTCCCGGCAGGTTTGGATAAACCGGGTTTCCGCTTCTCGCCCTCCGTTCAGAAGGCCGGCGATCCCCTCTCGATCGAGATCCCATACGAATCGCGCCCGCACGCTGGTGTTTCCACGAGAGCGCCGGCCCAGGAAGTCGGCGACTTGCGCAGCGGCTTCAGGAGGCCCCCCGCGAACGGCCGATGCGAGCAGGTCGCGCAACTCCTTGGGGCTCGTGCTGGAGTCCTTCACCTCGAACTCGAGCCGAATCGTCTCGACCTCCTCCATGCGGCGGAGCGAGACGGTGAACTCTCGCTTCTTGAACAGGCCCTTTCCCAGCTTGTGAACTACGTGTGCCTCCTGGGTGAGGTCCGAGTGAGCTCCGTCGGGCCGATAGACGCGCGCCTTTTCGACGGCGTGAGCGATCGACGAGCTCTTCTCGAAGATGAGGAAGGAGGCCGCGCGCTCGGTCATCGTCTGATCGATGACGTAGTCCGCGTGCTTGTAAACTCCGCGATATCCTGCGGTCGCGCGCCCCAGGTCGAGCTCCTGCGCGACCGTGAAGTCGCCTCCATAAGCGCGGGCAAGCGCCCTCTGCGCCTCCGGATGCCGGAGGTCGAAAACCATGTCCATCAGTGTATCGTGCGTGACGGTGCGGCCGACCCCCAGGCGCCCCAGCGTGAGCTGGAAGTTGAGGAAGCCCAGATTGATCTGCGGCCCGATTGAGCCGTAGAGACCGGTCCCGTTCACCTTGGCGCGCTCGAGGATCACCCGAAGATTACCGTTCGTCAGACGATGAACGTGAGTTCTGTAATGCCCCAGGATCCAGTACTTGCTCAGGCCCGCGGAAACGCCGATTCCCACGCCGATCGGATACGCGCCCGGCGTCCCGATCACGTTGAAGCTCGCGCCGAGAAAGACGCTGACCGCGGCGAAACGCTCGATTTCGACTTCCTCGCCTGGAAGCAGGGACTCGTCCCGGTAGGTCAGCGGGAGCCGTATGAAGAGCGGCACCCGGCGAACCAGAAGCCGGAGCTCCTCCCGAGTGCGTTTCCAGAAACTCCGGTCATAGTCCACGGAGAGCGGGTACCGCTTGAGGATCCGCACGTTGTTGGTGACTGAGACGCTCCCCGTGAACCCAAGATTCTGAGCCGAGACCATCCCGACATTCAGCTCCGGGCGAAGTTCGACGCCGCTCCGGATCCAGTGCGCCTCCCCCCCCTCGTTGCGATCGGTCCAGACCTTGTCCGGGTCGGCCAGTACCTCGTCATCGTCAAGGCACACTTCGTCGACGTTCACGCCGATCCCGATCGTTGGTAGGGTTGAACCGACCGTGGGATCCACGAGGCGGTCCCGCCAGTAGTTCTCCTGAAGCTCGCGCAGGCGCGCGTCCAGCCCGATGGAGTCCGTGCCGAGCGAGCCGTGGGTGGGTGTGTCCTGCCCCGTGCACTCCCGGACGCTACCGCGCCGAAGGCAGTCCATCGTACCCTCGATGATCGCAATGAATCCGCGAGGGCGGTCGTCATCGATCGC
>CAYJTX010000404.1:0-3401 GCA_964372615.1 uncultured Bacteriovoracaceae bacterium
GGAACCTTCTGGACCTTCGCCGCCTCCTATTTCGCGATCGGCTATCTGAACGCCAATACGGCCTTCCTCGGGAGCATCGTGATCGGGAACGGAATCAACTTTCCGATTATTCTCCTGGCCCGGTACCTCGAGGAGCGCCGCAGGGGCACCGGTCACCCGAGGGCGGTCAAGATCGCGATCGAGGGCACGGCGACCGCCACCCTCACGGCGGCTCTCGCGGCCGGGCTCTCATACGGGTCGCTCATGCTGACGGGTTTCCGAGGCTTCAATCAATTTGGAATCATCGGCCTGATGGGGATGATCCTGTGCTGGATCAGCGCGTACACGGTCCTTCCGGCGCTCTTGACCGTGCTCGACAGTAGAAGTCCGATCGCGCGGCGGAGCGCCCGGACCGGCTACGGGGCCGCCGGAGCGGTTGCGGAATTCGTGGCCGCCCACCCGCGCCTGCTCTGGAGCTTCTCGTTCCTCATTACGGTCCTGTCGCTCGCGAGCTTCACCCGGTACTCGCCCGACATCATCGAGACGAATCTGGCGAAGCTCCGGAGCAAGGCGAGCATGGAGACTGGCGCGGGCCACCACTCGCTCATCATCGACGAGGTTTTCGGCCGCTACCTCACGCCCCTTGTCATCCTGCCCAGGAGTCGCGACGACACCCCGCTCATCGCGGCCAAGCTCCGCGAGCAGCAGACCCGGGAGGGCAAGCACAGCCTGATCGCCTCGGTTCAGACGCTGGCCGACTTCGTGCCCCCGGATCAGCCGAAGAAGATCAAGCTTCTGCACGAGATCCGGCGGCTCCTGCCACAGCGCCTGAGAACGCGGCTCTCGCCCGGGGACCGGGAGCTCGTCGACCAGCTGCTCGACCCCGCGTCGCTCAAGCCCTTCGGAGCGAGGGATCTGCCCCCCCTGGTGATTCAAAAGTTCACCGAACGCGACGGAACGATCGGAAAGATGGTTCTCGTCGCGCCGCCCGTGACGAACGACACCATCTTCGGCGACAAGCTCATCCGTTTCGTGCGATCGCTGCGAGAAGCGGCTGACTCGGTCGCCCCGGGAACTCCCGTCGCCGGTAACCTGCCCATCACGGGCGACATGCTGCATTCCATCAACACGGACGGCCCGAGAGCCACGCTCTTCGCCTTCGTGGCCGTCACCCTGCTGGTCCTTTTCCAGTTCAGGAATCTCAGGATCGCGGGCCTCGTGCTCTTCGCGCTCCTGCTCGGCGTGACCTGGCTCGGGGGCTTCATCCTGGGCTTCGGCACGAAGATCAACTTCCTCAATTTCATCGCGCTGCCCATCACCTTCGGGATCGGCGTCGACTACGGCGTCAACATCTTCCAGAGGTACCGGCAGGAAGGCGGCACCAGCATCCTCCGGGTGATCCGTGAGACGGGCGGCGCCGTCGCCCTCTGCAGCTTCACCACGGTCGTGGGCTACGGTTCGCTCCTGATCGCTCAGAATCAGGCCTTCGTGAGCTTCGGCCTCCTGGCGGTGGTCGGCGAGCTCACCTGCCTCTTCGCCGCGATCTTCTCGCTACCGGCGTTCCTGCTGCTCCAGGCGCGCCGGCGCCGGGCCACGGATCCGGCCCCCGAAGGCCCTCTTTCCCAATGACACGACGATTCTCCTCGAAGTAAAGTCAGGGCAAGGGCAGTACCCCATGGAGCAAGTGGTGACCCGGACCTTCCGCGATTGGTTCCTCGAGTGGCCCGACTGGTGGCGAGAGCTGCCATCCCGGGAGAAATGGCTTCCCGCGGTCCTGGTTGCGCTTTATTGGGCCACGCTCGCCGCACTGGGCGGCTTTCGCAGCGACCACGCCGCCATCGGTCTGGTGATCCTCGCGCTCTCGTATGGAGGCTCTCGGCTGCGCCCGCTCCTGAGTTTCCTGCTCCCGCTGCTTCTCACCGCCATTATCTACGACAGCCAGCGCTTCTACGCGGACCTCATCCGCGGTCCCATCCACGTGGAGGAGCCCTACCTTTTCGACCTGCGCTTCTTCGGAATCGACACCGCGGCGGGTCGGCTCACCCCGAATCAGTGGTGGCAGAGTCACACGCATTGGTTTCTCGACTTCGTCACCGGTTTCTTCTACCTGACGTTTGTCGCTCTTTTTCTTCTGACGGCGGCGTACTACCGGTTCTGGGTCTCTCGGAGGGGTACCGCCCGAATGGCCGCTGCCGAGATCGCTCGCCGGGCGCCTCGCATCATGTGGGCCTTTTTCTGGCTGAACATCGTCGGCTACTCGACCTACTACTGGTACGCGGCCGCTCCGCCCTGGTACGTCGATCTCTACGGGCTGGGCCCCGCAGATCTGTCGGCGCAGGCCAACCCGGCCGGGTGCCTGCGCTTCGACGCGCTTCTCGGAACCTCGTTCTTCTCGGGAATGTACGAACGCTCGGCCGACGTCTTCGGCGCGATCCCCTCCCTTCACATCGCTTACCCGCTTCTCGGCGTGTACTACGCCTTCCAGTTCGGCACGGGCCGCCTCTGGAATCTCGGATTCTTCCTGATCATGTGCTTCGCCGCCGTCTACCTGAATCACCACTACGTGATCGATCTGATCTGGGGCTCGGCCTACGCGCTCGCGTGCGGCTGGCTGACTGATCTCGGGTACGAGTGGCTCGAGAAGCGCCGACGAGCGGCTTGATGTCGACGCTCGAGCACTTCTTCGAGCTGGCCTGGGAGCGCTACGCGCGCGTCGCGCCCGATGCGCATCGGATCCATGCCCTTCTCGAGGCGCGCGGCGAGCGCATCGTCAACGACCACGTGGCCTTTCGTACTTTCGACCTGCCGGGCGTCGATCGCATCACCCTGGGGCAGATCTTCGAGACGAGTGGCTACGTGAAGGCCACCGGAGACCTCGACTTCCCGGATAAGAAGCTGACCGCCAGCTACTGGGTCCACCCCGAGGCCGATCGCCCCAGGGTATTCGTAAGCGAGCTCCGTACCGCCGACGTCGAGCCCGAGCTCGCGGAGTGGGTGCGCGGATTCGCCTCCCAGGCCGTGAGAAAATTCGGCCCCCAGCCTGGACCCGAGATCTTTCTCCAGAGCAGCTGGGACCCCGTCCGCCTGGACGACTACCGGCGCTTCTATCCGCTGAGTGAATACGCGGCCTGGACCGCTGCGTTCGGGATCCAGGCGAACCACTTCACCATTTCCTTCAACTCGCTCAAGACGTTCTCGGGGCTCACGGAGCTGAACGCATTTCTCAAGCAGTCAGACTTCACCTTGAACGGTGCCGGCGGAGAGATCAAGGGGACGCCATCGGACTTGCTCGAGCAGTCGTCTACCCAGGCGCGAAAGGTGCCCTGGCCATTTGCCGGCGGAGTCACCGCAGGAATTCCTGGCTGCTACTACGAGTTCGCCCGCCGGTATCCGATTCCAGGGACCGACCAGCTCTTCCAGGG
>CAYJTX010000405.1:0-3397 GCA_964372615.1 uncultured Bacteriovoracaceae bacterium
GCCCGGAAATCCGCGATTTTGGTCCCGCGTCCCGCGATCCGTTCCGGGTCTTTGTCTTCGGCGGGAGCCAGGGCGCTCTGGGGGTCAACACGCTGGTGATCGAGGCGCTTCCGTTCCTCGCGAATCTCGGTGCCAGGCTCCGGCTGGTGCATCAGACCGGCGACCTCGACTTCGAAAGAGTCCGGGCGGCGCACGAAAAAGCCGGCTCCGGAGCGAGGATCGAGAAGTTCATCGACGACATGGCCTCGGAGTATCGAATGGCGTCCCTGCTCGTCTGCAGGGCAGGCTCCGGAACGCTGTCCGAGATCGCCGCGGCAGGGCGTGCGTCTGTCCTAGTTCCCTTTCCGCACGCCTCGGACAACCACCAGGAACGGAACGCCAGGCTCTTCGAGGCGGCGGGGGCTTCCAGGGTGCTCCTGCAGGGCAAGGCGACGGGCGCGGAGCTCGCCGCGCTCGTTCGCGCCTACCTCGAGGAGCCGGCTACGATACCGGCCATGGAGGCGGCCGCTCGGAGCCTCCACCGGCCGAACGCTGCCGATCGGATCGCCTCGGAGCTTTCGCGGTGATAGGGTAGGGCCCATGGTCGCTCGGATCAGCCGCGAGAGCGGCGCGCTCTTGCACTTCGTCGGTATCGGCGGCATCGGAATGAGCGGGATCGCGGAGGTCTTCCTGAACCAGGGCTATCGCGTGAGCGGCTCCGACGTCTCGGACTCCGAGAGCGTGAGGAGGCTACGGACCCTCGGCGCGAAGATCGCGATCGGGCACTCCGAGGGGAATGTGCGCGGGGCCAGGGTCGTCGTGGTCTCATCCGCCATTCGGCGCGATAACCCGGAAGTGGTGGAGGCGAGAAAGCTCCGGATCCCCGTTATTCCGAGAGCCGAGATGCTCGCCGAGCTCATGAGAGGCAAGGTCGGGATCGCGGTCGCCGGGACCCACGGAAAAACGACGACGACATCCATGATCGCGAGCGTGCTGACCCACGCGGGCCTGGACCCGACTCTCGTGATCGGCGGACGCGTCGACTCGCTCGGCGGCAACGCGAAGCTCGGACAGGGCGATTACGTCGTTGCCGAGGCCGACGAGAGCGACGGGTCCTTCCTGCACCTTCCCGCTACTTTCGGGGTCGTCACGAACGTGGATAACGATCACCTCGACCATTTCGGCAATATCCAGCGAGTAGAGGACGCGTTCGTCGAGTTCGTGGCAAAGCTGCCGTTCTACGGCGTGGCGGCAGTCTGCGGCGAGGACCCGGGAGTCTGTCGGATCCTGGGGCGCCTCACGAAGCCTGCGGTGACCTATGGCCTGTCCGAAAGGTGGGACCTCTGGGGCTCGAAGGTCGAACCGGAGGGAATGGGAACCCGATTCGAGGTCCATTGGCGGGATGCGACCGGAAAGCGGGAGCGTCTCGGAGGCGCCGTAATCCACGTGCCCGGAGTGCACAACGTACTGAACGCGCTCGCCAGCATCGCGATCGGCCGGGCTCTTGGCCTTTCCTTCGCGTCGAGCGTGGAAGGGCTTGCCTCTTTCCGGGGGGTGAAGCGGCGCTTCGAAATCCGTTGGCAGGATAACGCGAGAAGGATGGCGGTTGTCGACGACTACGGCCATCACCCGACGGAGATCGCGGCGACGCTCGCGGCCGCGAGAAGCGTCTGGGTCGAGCCAGGAGGCTCGCGTCTGACGAGGCGCGTGCTCGTCGCGTTTCAGCCGCATCGATTCACCCGCACTCTCCACTGTCGAGACGGGTTCATGAGCGCGTTCAGGGACGCCGACCGCGTTTGGATCTCGGATATCTACGCGGCGGGCGAGGAGCCGATCGATGGTGTGAGCGCGCAGGGCCTGGCGGATGACCTCGCTCGAACGGCGGTCGCTGGCCAGGATATCGTGTACTCAGGGTCGCTCGAAGAGACACGCGATCGATTGCTCCAGGTGGCGAAGGACGGGGATCTCGTGCTCTGCCTCGGGGCCGGGTCGATCACAAGGCTACCCGATCAGCTCGCCGTGGCGCTTGCGGCGAGAAAATGACCCATGGGCGAGGCCTCCCCCTGGAAGGAGTGGTTTCGAGCAAATGCCTCGAGCTTTCGCGGGTCCGTTCTTCTAGATCAGCCCCTGGCTCGGCACACTTACTATCGGGTCGGCGGCAAAGCGGATGTTCTCTTCGCTCCGGCGGGCAGAGGCGACCTCGAACGCTTTTCGGAGGGCGTAGCGCAATGGGCTCAGAGCCGCCCCTGGGTGACGGTCATGGGTCTGGGATCGAATCTTCTCGTCTCCGATCGCGGCGTTCGCGGAGTCGTCGTAAAGATCGGGCGCTTGAACCTCGACATATCCGGGGGAATGCCCAAGCTCGTGACGGGCTCGAGCGTGGCGGTTTCGACGCTGCTCCGGCGGGCGTGCATCGAGGGCTGGCGAGGCCTCGAGTTGCTGGCCGGCGTTCCCGGCTCCATCGGCGGCGTGGTCGTCATGAACGCGGGAACTCACCTCGGCGAGGCGAAGGACCGTCTTGAGTTGGTCCAGTCCTACGACTGGGACACTGGGGAATGGCACTCGAGGTCCGGCGGTGAGCTCAAGTACGAGTACCGGCGAAACCACTTCCTCGGTCCGCACGAGATCGTGTGGTCGGCGGAATGGCGGGTCGAGAAGTCCGACGCCGGACAGGTTCGACAGGAGATCGACGCGCTCCTCGCCCGCCGCAAGGCGACCCAGCCCGTCGAGTACCCCTCGTGCGGGAGCGTCTTCAAGAATCCGAAGAGTCACGGGCTCAATGCCTGGCAGGCGGTCGAGCGCGTCGGCCTGCGCGGCCACCGCGTCGGAGGCGCACAGTTCTCCGAGAAGCACTGCAACTTCATCGTCAACCTGGGGGGCGCCCAGGCCTCCGACATTCGTGCACTCATAGATCTCGCGAAGACGCGCGTGAAGGAACAGCTCGGCGTCGCGCTCGAGGAGGAGGTCCGCATCGTCGGAGAGTGGGCGTGAGCTGTTAGATTCGCCTCACTCCCGCCGGTAGTCGACGACCTCTATCGCCGACGACTCGACGCCCGTGGCCTTGGCTACGCTGTCGCGAATGTGGCTTGCCGTTCCGAGCACCAGAATCGAGAGGCTCTCGGGCGCGACGAACTTGGCGAGCGCCTGGTTGACGTCCTCCAACGTGACCTTCCGCAAGCCGTCCGCGTAGGTCTTCATGAACCCCTCCGGCAGGTCGAGCATGAGCTCGAGGAGGCGGTTCTCGACGCGCTTGTCGGGCGTGTTGTACATGAACCCAGCGCTGTTCACGAGGCTCCGCTTGGCGAAGGCGAACTCCTCGGTGGAGAGTCCCTTGGCCTTCAGCTCGCGCACCCTCGCGCGGGCGTATTCGACCGCGGGTGAGGTCTCCTTCTCGGCGGGGACGTAGCCGATCTGCCAG
>CAYJTX010000406.1:0-3393 GCA_964372615.1 uncultured Bacteriovoracaceae bacterium
CGGTATCCAGAAACCTCCTGTCCGACATGGGCCTGAGCAGCCCTGATGGGGACCGGACGGTTTCCCTTGCCGGTGCTTTTGGCCAGCTCGGGGATGGGGTCTACACGGTTCGGCTCGAAGCGGCCGATCTGGCCGGGAATCGAGCCCTGCCCGACCCTTTGCTGTCGGTATTTCGTATCGATACCGCAGCACCTGTGGTTCTTCTCGGCGCAAGCGGGAGCAGCTTCACGAGTCAGCCGGTACTTGCTCTACCCATTACGATCGTGGACCAGAGCCCGACACGGACCCGCACCCTTCTGAATGGCATCGAAGTCGATGATCGTACGTCGACTGACTACTCCCTCTCCCTCACGCTGCAAGAAGGCGACAACACGATCGAGGTCATCAGCACGGATGAGGCTGGAAACCTCGGATCCGCCCGAGTCGATCACGTCGTGCTGGATACCGTTCCTCCCCAGGTAGTCACCATCCTGCCCCCGTCCGAACTGAGACTCACCAGCCCTAGGGTGCAACTCTCCGGAACCTCAAGCGAGCGCCTGCACCTGGCTCGGGTCGGCGGGCAACTGGCGATGTTGGGCAGTAGTGGACTGGACTTCGATTCGACGATCACAGTGCAAGTCCCTGGCGACTCGGCGGTCACGATTGAAATTGAGGACCTGGCTGGCAACTCGACAGTAGTCAATCATGTGCTTCACGGGCCTCCCTCGAGTCTCGTCGATACGACTCCAGAGACCTTGCCTCTGGGGCAGGGGGCATTCCGACTCAAGCTTGGATCAACGGGCTCCGAGTCCGTGGGGTTCCGACGAGTTCTCTTACCAATACAGTCTGTGCAGTTGACTTCAGGTGGAGCGCCCGCGGGAATCGGAAGCCCGAGCGTGCAGGTCGATCTCGGGGTTGCGGCCGAGAGGTTGTTTGCTCTCGCTGCGAGTTTTGAGCAGACCCCTGGGACATTCTCGGGAGTGCGCTTTCGTATGCTCTCGGGGGAAGTTGAGCGGTCGGATGGAAGCATGGCCCCGGTCCAGGTCGCAGGTTCTGGAGAGGTCAACCTGACATTCGGAAGCCCGCTTCAGGTCGTCGAAGGGAAGATTCTCGAACTTCTACTTAGGCTCGACGTGCCGGGCGCTGTCAGCGCCGTTCCGGCGGGATACGAACTGAACCCCTTGTTCACGGAAGTAGGCCGGCCATTCCCGTCGCCGAGCCAGAGCCGACGCCTAATTGCAGCCTTGGGAGCGGCACAGGAGTACTACGTCACGCAGGCAAGCGACATCGTGCAGGCTCGGGTAATCCGAAAGTCTGCCCGCTTCACGGAAATATTCCCGGGCTTCACCGGAATCGAGTCGACCGTGACGGTGGAGGTACAGGACCGAATCGCGGGGAGCGCCCCGGCGCAGCTCGACTTTCCATACGCTGGAGGCCGCTTCGCGAACTACCAGACGTTTGTCAGCCATTCTACGAGTTTTGAAATCAAGGAGGCCCCGATCATTCTGCTCCAGAGGACCGGAGAAGGAACCTATGTTTTGGCGGTCGGTGAGAACAGCAAAGTTAAGTAGCTGGAGGGCAGCCCCCCTCGCGGGCCTGGCAGCGGCAGGCGTCGTCATTTCTTGCTGCAGTTGTCCGAGGGAGGGGACCACGACTTTGGCTGTCCGAACGGAAACGCAGTTATCAATTGGTGTTCGGGCGAATAGCGATTCAGCTTTCGTGATGGAGATATGTGTCTCGCCAGGAGATTCGCAGAGACCTACGGTTCCAGCAGGTAAGTACCAGGTTTTATGTAAAGCTGGATGTAGCGTAGGTCCCTGTCAAGGAATCGAAGGTTGCACCATCGCCTACGACCACCAAGAAGACCACTGTCTTGAGCCTTGCGAAGTGACTCTCACGGTTACGGGCTCGTGTGACTCGATGGAGGTGGACCCATGAGGGCACGAAAGGGCCTAGCTCGCCTGAGGAGACGCTTGGCAACGATCTCGTTGATCTGCGCCTGCGCCCCCCTTTGTGGATTCATGTATCGGTTCGATCCGTATAACAAGACGCAGCCGGTGGTCTGGGCCAACCCGTACTGGGGCACGGTGCTGGTCGTCCCGTATACGATCGATACGGCGAGCTTGGCTGTTCTCAGTGACCCCGCAGGGACTACCGGGAGCGGGGGAACCCGTGAATTGGCGATCACGGGAGCGGGAAGCGCTTGGTCGGGACACTCAAATGTCGCTCTGCAATTCAATCCGGCTGCACCCGTGACGCCGTTCGACGAGCGGGCTCTTAACATTTCATGCCCAGAAACAGCGTCTCCCCCACGCGTTGTTGCCACGACGGAACTGGCGAAGGACTCGGGCACTCTGGCGGTAACCGCAGCAAACACCTGCTTTGATGGCTCGGGATTGTCCGGCCTGCCGGTAGTCGGGGAGATCTTCGGGCGTAATCTTGTTTACTTTGATTCTCAAATCACGATTTACGAGAGAGACTTTACGCGGGCCGCAGGTGGACCCAAGGTGCCTAATGCCAACCCAATCCCCTGGCGATCGGCCGGCAACTTGACCAATCGCCAGGATCTCCAGTCCGTGATGACCCACGAGTTTGGCCATCTCCTGGGTCTGATGCATGGGAAAGCGACATTCGGAGATGGATGTCCCACGACTCAGGAGCCCTCCACTCAGGGGACCGGCGAGCCGTCCTGCGCGGTCGGAAGCCCGGCCACCATGTGTGCTTGCTCCAACGCGGGATCGGAAGCCCTACGAACCCTCGCCTCTGATGACACGGATGGAATCAAATACCTTTACGACAAGGACTGGCCCCGCCAGGGAGGAAACGCGTCCTTCATCGTCTGGCTGCTCCTTGCGGTCGCGATCATCGCCGCGCTCTTCCTGGGAGGAATCGCCGCCGTACTCATCCTCGCGGGACTGGCCCTGTTTACCCTGCTCGCGCTCCTTTTTAGCATCGACTTTCCAAAAATCGATGTGGGGAGCATTCGAGTGTCTGGCATTTCGATCGAAGGCCCTGACATCGACCTGGATATCTGCATCTTTGGATGTGGCAACGACGACAATCAGCGGGATGAGGGCGAGAACTGGATCGGGACCCGCCTACGCGTCCCGGCTGGGCAGCATCAATCCCTCTCAAGCGAGGGCACCAGCCTCGCGGAAGGGCAGCTCGTCGGGGCGACGTTTCCGGTGATCGGCTTGGCCCCTCCCGGAACTCGCCGCGTACGGGTCAATGGCAGGGACCTTGGACTGACCGAAACCCCCTACGGAGTCGTCTACGCTGGCGAAGTGCCCGCCCCGGGAGACGGTGTCGTCCTGATTGAGACGTTCGATGAGTTTGGCGGTTCAACCACGCAAGTAAGGCATGTCCTGCAGGCGGATCTCTCACTTGGTGCCATTACAATACCGACGAGCGCGC
>CAYJTX010000407.1:0-1782 GCA_964372615.1 uncultured Bacteriovoracaceae bacterium
GAAAAGGACCGCTCGTGCAACCACTCCCCCCCCCTCGTCGCGCCGTGAGGCGCGCGTGCAGTCGACGCCGGCGACGACATTGATAGCACGCCCTGATAGCTTCGAACCATGCCCCTCCTCCGCTCCCTCCTCTCGCCGACGCCCCCACCCTATGACCCCCTGGAATGGGAGAAGCGACCCTACGCGGAGAAGCTTCGCCAGGTCTGCCGCGCCTGGGCCCTGCAGGGATACGGATCGCCGATCGGGGTCTACGGGGTCTACGCGCTGAAAGCAGCGTTCTACGTCTGGGCGTGGACCTGGTTCTGCGGCTTCACGCCCGGACTCGGGGGTCTCTCAACGCTCCCGGACTGGTGGCTCGACCCCACAGCCTTCCAGAAGGCCATCCTCTGGAGCCTCCTCTATGAAGGCCTCGGGCTCGGCTGCGGGAGCGGCCCCCTGACGGGCCGATACTTTCCCCCGCTCGGAGGATTCCTCTACTTTCTTCGCCCGGGCACCACGAAGCGCGCTGTCTTTCGCGAGCTGCCGCTCCTGGGCGGCGACCGCCGCACGGTGCTCGACGTCGCGCTCTACGCGGCAGCGATCGCGGTGATCGCCCGGGCCCTCGTCGCGCCGGAGATCACTCCCGAGCGGGTGCTGCCCATCGTCGTACTCATTCCGCTCCTCGGCCTCGCCGACAAGACGGTGTTTCTCGCCTTCCGCTCCGAGCATTACCTCGCGACGACCCTCTGCTTTCTCCTGTCCGCGAACTGGATCGCGGGCGCCAAGGCCGTGCAGCTCGCGCTCTGGTTCTGGGCCGGCGTCTCGAAGCTGAACCGGCATTTCGCGGCCGTCGTGTGCGTGATGATCAGCAACAGCCCCGTCATCCGCTCCGAGTGGATCCGCCGGAAGATGTACAGGAGCTACCCCGAAGACCTCCGGCCCTCGCGGCTCGCCGAAGCGATGGCCCTTCAGGGAACATTCTTCGAGCTCGGCGTCCCGGTCGTGCTCGGCCTCGCCTCGGGGGGGGAAGTCACGACCGTGGGCATCGTCCTGATGCTGCTGCTCCACGGCTTCATCACGAGCTCGGTCCCGATGGGCGTCCCGATCGAGTGGAACGTGGCTGTAGTTTACAGTGCCTTTTTCCTCTTCACCGGACCAAACGCCGCCGTCAGCGTTTTTTCCGCAGGCTCACCGGTGCTTCTCGCGGCGCTCCTTGTCGCCCTGATCCTAATACCACTCCTCGGCAACCTCTTTCCCAAGCGGGTCTCCTTCCTGCCGGCCATGCGCTACTACGCGGGCAACTGGGCCTGCAGCGTCTGGCTCTTCCGCGGCGACAGCTACCGAAAGCTCGACCGGCTGACCCAGTCCTCGGCCTGGCTCCACGACCAGCTGGCCCGCTTCTACGACCGGAAAACGGCCGTGGGCCTCGTCGGCAAGGTGATCGCGTTCCGGGCGATGCACCTTCACGGCCGCGCCCTCCAGACGCTTCTGCCCAAGGCCGTCGACCCCATCGAGGCTTACGAGCAGGTCGACGGCGAGCTGGTCGCCGGCCTCGTTCTCGGCTGGAATTTCGGTGACGGTCATCTTCACGACGAAGGGCTGCTCCGCGCCGTCCAGGCCCAGTGCGCCTTCGAGGAAGGCGAGCTGCGCTGCGTTTTCATCGAGGCGCAGCCGTTTTTGGGAAAGACCCTCGAGTGGCGGATCGCCGATGCGAAGACCGGCGCGCGCGCGAGGGGCGAGATCGCCGTCCGTGAGCTCGCCACGCGTCAACCGTGGCCCGCGGGGTAGCGGCGTGGACTGAAG
>CAYJTX010000407.1:1882-3382 GCA_964372615.1 uncultured Bacteriovoracaceae bacterium
CGCCGCTTGCAGCGCGCCCGCCGCCTGCGGTATCCGGTCAGTCACATGTCCCAGTTTCTAGACCACCTCCGCCGCGAGCTCTCCGGGCTGCATGAGTCCGGCCTCTACAAGGCGGAGCGCGTCCTGACCTCGCCGCAGCAGGCGCGCATCCGCGCGAACGGCCGCGACGTGCTGAACCTCTGCTCCAATAACTACCTGGGCCTCTCGAACCACCCGGCGCTCGTCGAGGCGGCGTGCCGGGCGGCCCGTGAGCACGGGTTCGGCCTCTCCTCCGTGCGCTTCATCTGCGGAACGCAGGAGCTGCACAAGAAGCTCGAAGCCGAGCTCTCCCGCTTTCTCGGGACCGAGGACACGCTCCTCTTCTCGTCATGCTTCGACGCGAACGCGGGAGTTTTCGAGGCGCTCTTCGGCGAGTCCGACGCGATCGTGAGCGACGCGCTCAACCACGCGAGCCTGATCGACGGCATCCGGCTCTGCAAGGCGAAGCGCTTCCGGTACGCCAGCAACGACATGGCGGATCTCGAGAAGCAGCTCGAGGCGGCGCGCACCGGCGGAGCCCGCTTCACGGTCGTCGTCACCGACGGCGTCTTCTCGATGGACGGGATCATCGCGAACCTGCCCGCGATCCGGGCGCTCGCCGACCGCTTCGGCGCGCTCGTGCTAGTGGACGATTCGCACGCGGTTGGCTTTCTAGGGCCACGAGGGCGCGGCTCGCACGACTTCCACGGGCTCGTCGGAAGGATCGACCTGCTCACCGGCACACTCGGCAAGGCTCTCGGCGGCGCCTCGGGCGGCTATGTATCGGGCTCACGCGAGGCGATCGAGTGGCTCCGGCAGCGCGCGCGGCCCTACCTCTTCAGCAACTCGGTCGCGCCGATGATCACGGGCGCCTCGCTCGAGGCGCTGCGGCTCGCAAGTGACGAACGCGAGTCGGCGAAGCTTCGAGAGCAGCTCGCGCGAAACTCGCGCCGTTTCCGCGAGGGAATGGAGAAGCTCGGCTACCGGCTCGTGCCCGGCTCGCATCCCATCATCCCCGTCATGCTCGGCGACGCGCGCGTGGCGCGCGAACTCTCCGAGGCGCTTTTCGCGGAAGGTGTTTACGCCATCGGCTTTTCGTACCCAGTCGTACCCCAGGGCCAGGCCCGGATCCGGACGCAGCTGTCGGCCGCGCATTCCGACGCGGACATCGACTTCGCGGTGGCCGCGTTCGCAGGGGCGGGAAAAAACCTGGGACTTCTCGGATAGGCGGGTGTGTTTTCAACAGCCCGAGCCATGGGAGAGGCGCACCGCTCGAGAGCCGCGAGAAAGCCTGCAAACGCGCGCGCGACGGTCGTGCGGAATGCCGATTCGCCCGGTACGGAACGCTCTACCTCAGCAAATAGCAACGATCACCGGAGCTTTCACCCCGCTCGACTCCGGACTGAATCGAGGGTAGGCAGGAACCGTGTGCGCCAAGCAAAGCTTGCGACAGCCAGCGGGTGGGAGTCCCGCCCCGGTAAA
>CAYJTX010000408.1:0-3372 GCA_964372615.1 uncultured Bacteriovoracaceae bacterium
CCAGCGCGCCGAGGAGGATCTCGTCGATCCGAAGTCCGGCGAAGTCATTGTAAAGAAAAACCGCAAGTTCACGAAGGCGGTGGTCAAGCGAATTGAGGAGGGTGGGATCAAGCGTCTCGAGGCCCCCATGGAGGCAGTCGTTGGTCGCGTCTCCTCTGAGGACATCGTCAACGAGAAGACGGGCGAAGTTCTGCTCGAGTGCAACCACGAGCTTTCTGAGGAGAAGATCGAGTCTCTTCGCGCGAAGGGCGTGAAGGAAGTGAAGGTCATCTATACCGACAACTTGACCTTCGGGTCGTTCATTCGCGAAACCCTGCTCGTGGACAAGGTCTCGAGCCCCGAGGAGGCCCTGATCGAAATCTACAAGCGCCTTCGGCCCGGAGATCCTCCCACGGTCGAGGCGGCCCGGCAGCTCTTCGATAACTTGTTTTTCAATGCCGACCGCTACGATTTGTCGCGGGTGGGTCGCCTGAAGCTCAACTACAAGTTTCCGGAAAATCAGGTACCAGCAGAAACGACCATCCTGACTAAGCAGGATATTCTTTCGACTCTTTATTATCTCTGCGAGCGGAACAACGGCCGCGGCACGATCGACGATATCGATCACCTCGGCAATCGCCGGGTCCGTCCGGTCGGCGAGCTGATCGAGAATCAGTATCGGATCGGTCTTGTCCGGATGGAGCGTGCGATCAAAGAACGCATGAGCATCCAGGAGATCGAGACGCTCATGCCGCACGATCTCATCAATCAGAAGCCAGTATCGGCTGTGGTCAAGGAATTCTTCGGCAGCAGCCAGCTGTCACAGTTCATGGACCAGACGAATCCGCTTTCGGAGGTCACCCACAAGCGGCGTCTATCGGCGCTTGGACCCGGAGGCCTGACCCGCGAGCGAGCGGGCTTCGAGGTTCGGGACGTTCACAATACACACTACGGTCGGATCTGCCCGATCGAAACACCGGAAGGTCCAAACATCGGCCTCATTGCCTCGCTCTCTACATACGCTCGCGTGAACGAGTTCGGATTCATCGAGACTCCTTATCGTCTGCTCAGCCGACGTAAAGTTACCGATGAAATTAGATTCTTCACGGCCACCGAGGAAGAGAACAAGGTCATTGCGCAGGTCTCTGCGGAAGCCATGCGGACCGGGAAGCTCAGCGACGACCTGGTCTCCGCTCGACGAAAGGGCGATTTCTCACTGGTCAATCCGGACGAAGTCGAGCTGATGGACGTTTCGGCCAATCAGCTGGTCTCGATCGCGGCGTCTCTGATTCCGTTCCTCGAGCACGATGACGCGAACCGGGCGCTCATGGGTTCGAATATGCAAAGGCAGGCGGTGCCGTTGCTGCGGACTCACGCTCCGATCGTGGGGACGGGGATCGAGCGAGTCGTCGCTCGGGATTCGGGACAGGTGCTCCTGACCCGACACGATGGCGAAATCGTGATGGTCGACGGGACAAAGATCGTCGTCAGGCGCGTCGGTCCTCGTTCGGAAGAAGTCGGCTCCGACGTCGATATCTACAACCTGACGAAGTATCAGCGATCGAACCAGAATACCTGTGTTACGCAGCGCCCGGTCGTGAAAGTGGGCGAACGCGTGAAGGCGGGCGACGTTCTGGCCGATGGACCGGGAACCGATGCCGGCGAGCTTGCCCTGGGCCAGAATGTGCTCATCGCGTTCATGCCCTGGAACGGCTACAACTTCGAGGACTCGATCCTCATTTCCGAGCGGATGATCAAGGACGATGTATTCACCTCGATTCACATCGAGGAGTTCGAGTGCGTCGCGCGCGACACGAAGCTCGGAAAGGAAGACATCACTCGCGACATTCCGAACGTGGGTGAAGAGGCTCTGAAGGACCTCGACGTCAGCGGCATCATTCGAATCGGCGCTGAGGTGAAGCCTGGGGACATTCTCGTCGGGAAAGTGACGCCTAAGGGCGAGACTCAGCTTTCGCCCGAGGAAAAGCTCCTGAGGGCGATCTTTGGTGAGAAGGCTGGGGACGTTCGCGACACTTCTCTTCGGGTTCCTTCTGGTGTGCAGGGAATCGTGATTAATGCACAAGTCTTCGCCCGGGAGGGTACCGAGCCTGACGATCGGACCAAACAGATCCTCGAGGACCACATTGCCAAGATCCGTCGCGACGAAAAGATCGAGACGGACGCGATTCGCCAGTCCGCGTTCGCCAAGATCGCGAAACTGCTCGAGGGGGCGACGACAACAGGCAAGCTTCTATCCGAGGACGGCTCCGAGGAGCTGCTGAAGAAGGGGCAGAAGCTGGACAAGGACACGCTCGATGGCGTTCCGTTCGATCTTTTGGGCTTCGTGCCAGTGAAGGACGAGCTCGAGCAGGACGTAACCGCCATCATGAAGACGGCCAAGGAAAAGATCGAGGCGGTCCGCTTCGTTTTCAAGGAGAAAACCGACAAGCTCAAGCGCGGCGACGAGCTCGCGCCGGGCGTGATCAAGATGGTGAAGGTCCAGATCGCGATCAAGCGCAAACTGCAGGTCGGCGACAAGATGGCCGGCCGGCACGGAAACAAGGGTGTAATCTCGAAGATCGTGCCGGTGGAGGACATGCCCTTCATGGCGAACGGATCGTCCGTCGATATGGTCCTCAATCCCCTGGGCGTTCCGTCGCGGATGAACATCGGCCAGCTTCTCGAAGTCATGCTGGGCTGGGCCGGCTACGGGATCGGGGAAAAGGTCAACGCGTACCTCGAGAATTTCCAGCCGGATCGGCTTCGAAAGATTTTCAAGGACACCTATCAGCACGCGGAGATCGACAAGTTCCTGGAAAGGGCCTCCGACAACGAAGTTCGCAAGATGGCGCTTCACCTCCGGGGTGGCGTGCATTTTTCGACCCCTGTCTTTGACGGTGCTTCCGAGAAGGACATCGAGCGGATGCTGTCCCTTTCGGAGCTTCCGGCACGCGGTCAAACGGCACTCTTCGACGGAGTGAGCGGAGAGCCGTTCGCCGAGGATGTCACCGTGGGCATCATGTACATGCTCAAGTTGCATCACCTGGTCGAGGAAAAGATCCACGCCAGATCCATCGGACCGTATTCGTTGGTCACGCAGCAGCCTCTGGGGGGCAAGGCGCAGTTCGGGGGTCAGCGGCTTGGAGAGATGGAAGTCTGGGCGCTGGAGGCCTATGGGGCCGCGTACGCGCTACAAGAGTTCCTGACCGTGAAGTCCGACGACGTTACGGGCCGCAATCGAATGTACGAGGCGATCGTCAAAGGCGAGCAGCTTCTTGAGCCGGGTCTTCCCGAGTCGTTCAACGTGCTGGTGAAGGAACTCCTGAGCCTGTCGTTGATCGTCGAGCTGATCGAGGACGAAGATAAAGACATCAAAGCCGGGATGCTTTGATC
>CAYJTX010000409.1:0-3363 GCA_964372615.1 uncultured Bacteriovoracaceae bacterium
TGTCGTGGATTTCAAGCCGCCGGATGCCCGAGTGCGTGAGCGAATCCTCGAACGGGAGCTCAAGTCCTTTGTTCACGAGACCCGAATCATCGTACCCGGTCCGGAGGTGGTCCGGGCCGTCGCCCGCGAGTACCGGCTCCCCGGGGGCTACATGTCCCAGGCCCTGCGCCTGGCCAGCGTCCGCGCCGGCGACCATCCGGCCCCGGAGATCACCGAGGCCGCGCTTCGTTCCGCCTTTGAACACTGCTCCGACCAGGCTTCGAATAATCAAGCCGAGGAAGTCCGTGATCCAGCCATCGCCCTGGATCAGGTCAAGCTGGGCCATCAGCAGACACTCGAGATCGCCCGCTTCGTGGACTTCGCACGCGATACGCTCAGCTCAGGGCGAAGACCGCTGCTTCTCCCCCAGGGTGCTACCGCCCTGTTCAGCGGGCCTCCGGGCACCGGGAAATCGATCGCCGCGGAGGCGATTGCCCACAGCCTTGGTGTCCAAATCCTCCGGGCCACGGCCAGCTCGTTCCTGTCCAAGTGGGTAGGGGAGACCGAACGGCTGATTCGGAGTGTGTTTCAGGACGCGCAACGGGAGAAATACCTTCTCTTCATTGACGAGGCGGAAGGGCTATTCTTGGACCGCAGCGGAGCGGAACGGTCGTGGGAGAAGACCCAGGCGGATGAGCTCCTACAGCAGGTGGAACGCTTCCGGGGCGTTCTGGTGATCGCCACCAATTTCTCCGACATGCTGGACCCCGCATTCGCACGGCGCTTTCTCTTTCACGTGGGCTTCACCACACCCGACCGCGAAACGAGAGTGCTGCTTTGGGGTAACTGGGCCGAGTCGCTTAAGCTCCGGGATCAGGATGTTGCTGTTCTCGCCAGTCGGTTTCATCTCACCGGAGGAGAAATCCGAAACGTCGCGACCCGAGCGATCGCCGCTCGCGCTACCTCTCTCGAATCTCTGGTCGCGCTTTGCGAAGAACAGTCAAAGCACCGGACGGGAAGAGTGCAGAGCCGAATGGGTATCTGAGCGCCACTAACGAATGCGAGGCGCCCATGAGCGCGAAGATGGATACCAAGGCCGAACGCTATCTCATCCTAAAGAGGGTGCTTCACTCCCTGAGAATCATCGCGCGCTCCGAAGATGGGATCAGCATCCGTGAGCTTCGGAAGCGACTTAGCACGATCGGGCCGCAGCTCCAATTCACCGAGCAGACGATCCGCCGTGACTGCCGGGTATATGAGCACCAGGATCTGATCCGCATGGTCGGGTCAAGGGCCATGACTGGCGCTTCCCTTTCCCGCTGGATCAAGTCCGCGACGGAAGGTCGCCTGCCCCTCCCTCGAGATTCGCGAAAAGCGTGATGTGCGGCAGCCAGGCCAATTGCGCGGTTCCCTGCTGCCCGGAGCGGTTTTTAGCGAAGATGATCTCCGCGATGCCGGAATTTTCCGCCTTCGGGTCGTATGCGTCGTCCCTATGAATGAAGGTCACGAGATCCGCATCCTGCTCGATCGCCCCTGAGCCGCGGAGATTGGAGAGCGTTGGCCGCTTGTCCTGCCCTGACGTCACGGTCGCGCGGTTGAGCTGCGAGAGCACGATCATGGGAACGTCCAGCTCCTTGGCGAGCTCCTTGAGGTTACGACTGATGGTGGCGAGATCCGATTCCGGCGTGCCGCTGTTTCGGTGGCTGGTGGGTTGGATCAGCTGCAAGTAGTCGATGACCACAAGATCGAGCCGCTTTTCTCGATGCTTCAGGCGCCGGCATCGCGAGCGGATGTCGAGCGCCGTGATGCCCCCGGATTCGTCAATGTACGCCTTGGCCCGTGACGCCTTGTCCGCAGCCTCCGCGAGCCGCGCCCATTCGTTGTCCTTGAGCTGGCCGAGCATCAGACGCCTGGAATCGATGCCTGTCATTCCGGAGATCAGGCGGAGAACGAGCTCCGTCTTCTTCATCTCCATGGAAAACATCGCGACCACACCCCCCAGACGCGTCGCCACGTACTGGATGATGGAAAGGGCGAAGGACGTCTTGCCTATTCCCGGGCGAGCGGCGATCACCCAAACCTGATGCGGCCTGAGACCATTTGTCAGCCGATCCACCTCCTTGAATCCGGTCTTCAAGCCCACGGAGTCAGCCCCGCTCGAGGCACGGGCTTCGATCTCGGCGATGAAGTCCGGGAGAATGGATTGAACAGACTGCAACCCTTCGCCGCGACCGGACTGGGTGGCCTCGAAGAGGGTCGCTTCGGCGGAGTTCATGAAGGCCGGCACGTCGTCGACCCCTGAGGAAAGCTGGGCCTGAATCTCCGCGCACGTTCGGCTGACCTTGCGAAGGCTGGCGCGCTCCAGAATGATCCGCGTGTATCCTTTGATGTTGGCGACTCGAAACGCGTCCGCGAGCAGCCCCGTCAGCGTGGCGGTCCCGCCGGCGGCCTCATACCTCTTCGTCTGGCTCAGCCTTGAAGTCAGGGTAACCAGGTCCAGGGGCAGGTTGGAGCTGTCCAAGTCCAGCATCGCCTGGAAGAGGATCTGATGCTGTCCTAGATAGAAGTCCTTGGGGGCCAGGCCAAGACCCAGGGTCTCGCTCAGAGCGGCGTTGTCGATGAGAACCGTTCCGAGGACGGCCCGCTCGGCCTCGAGGTCGAAGAATGAGGAACTCTCAGTTCTCATGATGGGTGGAACCCTCTCACCTGCGGATACCCCCTCGGGTGGGCTAGGCCGCGTCAGGCCCGCGAATTTTCCAGCTCGTCCTGCCACCAGCGGTCGATCGCAAAGGCCTTGGCTGTCGGGCCCACGGACTTCAGATAGGGAGCATTCACTGAGTACCTCCGGATCGCTTCCGACTGAGCCTCATCCGAGGTGAAGGTCTTCGAAAAGGCCTCCGCTCTCCTGGCGTATCCTTCGGAGGAATCCGCCGGAGGCAGACTTTTTTTGTTTTGGGTCTTCTTGAGACTTCTTATTTCTCCCTCAACCGTGAGGGGGCCTCCACGACGGGCCAGGACCAGCAGCGCCGGCGGCAGTCTTCTCATTTCGTCTTCTGCGGCGCCGGAGCCGTCTTAGGCTTCGGCGCGCAGTTCTCCTTCCAGAACGTGTCCATCCCGAGCTTGGTCTCGGTCCACGCCTTCTGCATGTCCTTGTACATGGATTGCAGCGCCTTCTGGTCCGAGCGCGGGGCGCGGTGGACCTCGAGGGATTGGACCCACGCGGGGTTGTTCGCCTCTTTCGAGACCGCCTTCTCCTCGAAGACCCTGGCCAGGGCGTCGAGGCGGCTCTCGAGGGACAGCTTGGGGTCCGAGGCCAGCTTGAGCTCGTCCTTGAGCCCTTTGGGGATCGTCTTCCCCTTGAGATAGCTCAGTCCGCCCCCCAAC
>CAYJTX010000410.1:0-3360 GCA_964372615.1 uncultured Bacteriovoracaceae bacterium
AAGAGAGGCATCATTCGCCGGACCTTTGTCCCACAGGGGCGCGCCTATCGCAACGCGGCGATCAGACGGGCGTTCTCCTGAATGATCGATTCGGTCCGGGCCCGCTCGACGTCTCGTCGGACGGAGGCCGCGCTGCGAGCCACCTTTTCACCATAGTAGGCCCGGAGCGAGGGGTCTGCCTCAGGCAGGGCAATGTACCCGAGTCCGAATTGAACGACGTCAAGAGCGGTGGAGATCGGGATGGCCACGCCCTTTTCCTGGGCCCTGCCCTGGAGGGACATGGCCTCGATCGCCAGCTGGACGGCCCGCTGCGGCGTTTCTGCACGGAGCATTCTCCGCATGGAGGCGAAGTGGGACAAGGTCAGCGGGCGACCATTGACCTTAGCGAGCTCATCCATCGTCAGCAGTGGGAGAGCAGCCCCCTCGCCTGTCGTGGGGCTGCGGCGACTGGTCGGGGAGCAGCTGCTCCAAGCCAGGGTTGCTAGAATCAAGACCACGGACGCGCGGGAAATCACTCCTTAAGGAGCTCAGAGTGAATGGAGACCTTTCCTTGCTGGCGCAGCCCGCCCATGTACTTTTCGAAGATCTGGCCTCTTCGCTCTTCGAATAGGAGCCTCTTTACCTGGGCTTTGTCGGCCTCTGGCCAGGGTCGGACCGCGGTCAGCTTGATGATGTGGTAACCGAACTGGGACTGAACGATGTCGCTGACCTTACCGGGAGTCTTCAGCTTGACGGCAGTTTCGTAATAGGTCGGGTCGAGCTTGTCTCTAGTCTGGTAATCGATATCACCGCCCATGGGAGCGGCGGCTCCTTCAGAGAATCGCTGGGCGACCTCGGCGAAGCTCATCTTACCGTCGCGGAGATTTTCGTCCTGGATCCTCTTGATCTTCTCGTGCCCCTTCTTTTTTTGTTCTTCCGTGGCGTCAGGACGAACCGCCACGAAGACATGGCTGGTTCGTATTTCAGGATTCTTAGCGTAGTAGTCCTTGGCTTCGTCATCGGTGATGTGAATTTTTTCGAACTCCTTACTGAGCTCCTTATCGAGGAGTGCGTGGTAGAGCACTGTGTTCATTCGGTCGACGACCTCGGGATCGCGGTCGAGTCCCTTCTTTCTTGCTTCCTGGATCCCAAGCTCCCTCTTCACCAGGTCGTCCAGCACGCCCTTTTTCGTAGGTGCCCGGAATTGGAAGAATTTGAGATTTTCCCGGTACTTCTTATTGAAATCCTCGAGCGTGATTACGGTAGTATTCACTCGAGCGAGCTCGGTGGCGGCCCGAGCGGGAGGGGCGGCGACGATAGCGATTAGAATCCACGGACCGAGGCGACCGATGTCGATTCTCATGGAGACTAAGGTACCATGGCTGGCCGGCGCGTCCAACGAGGGGCGGCATTCGAGGACCGTCAGGATTCCGACGCTCTGATGCGATCCAGCAGGCGCTCAATTCCGAAGTAGGTTTGAGAGATATCCGTCGTATTAAGAGTCGCAACGAGGCGCGAGTCGGGTGTGAGCTGGTAAAGACTTGGATCTGCAGCGATCAGAGCGATTGTCTTCAGGGGATCGATCGAACTCGCGGCCCCGGCCGAGAGCGACACCTTTCCGGGGCCGAGAGTGAGCGACTCGACCCCGCGATCCCGAAGGAGCTGCTTGAATCGAATCACCCAGATCAAATTCTTCGCTTCGGACGGCGGCGGGCCGAAACGATCGATGATTTCAGCTTCGACGAGGGTGAGCTCTTCCGGGGTTCTTGAGGACGCCAGGCGTCTATAGAGGACCAGGCGCTGATTCGAGTCCGCGACGTAGGTGTCCGGCAGAAATGCCGGAAACTGGCATCTGATTTCTGGATCGCTGACTTTTGGAAGCCCGGGGCGCAGCTCACCTCGAACCTCTTGGACGGCACTCTGGAGCAGCTCGAGGTAGGTTTCGAAGCCGATCGCGGCGATGTGGCCGGTTTGTCGGGCACCCAGGAGTTCGCCGCCACCACGAAGATCGAGGTCATGAGAAGCGATCTGAAATCCGCTCCCGAGGTCTACGAATCTTTGGAGTACCTCCAGCCGCTTTTTCGCTTCCTCAGAGAGGTCTCCCTGATCTGGAACCAGGAGGTAAGCGTACGCCCGGACCTGACTTCGGCCGACCCTTCCGCGGATCTGATAGAGCTGGGAAAGACCCAGGAGATCGGCGCGATCCACGATCAGGGTGTTGGCGGAGGGGATATCGAGTCCCGACTCAATCAAGGTTGTGCAGACCAAAACGTTTGTGCGTTTACCGTAGAAATCGAGCATCGCCTTTTCCAGCACGGAGTCAGCCATCTGGGCGTGAGCGATGCCAATGGAAGCGTATGGGACAAGGCTTTTGATCTCTGAGGCGACCCCTTCGAGGTCCTCAACCCGGTTGTGAAGGTAGAAGACCTGTCCTCCGCGTCCGAGCTCCGCCTGGATAGCCTGCCGGATGATTTCGTCCGCCTTTTTTGCGACATAGGTTCGCACGGGAAGTCGATCCACGGGAGCTGTGCGAATGAGCGAAACGTCTCTTATTCCAGAGAGTGCCATATGAAGGGTCCTGGGAATGGGTGTCGCGGAGAGCGTGAGAACGTGCGTATCTGTCCGGAGCGACTTGATGATCTCCTTGTGCTCCACCCCGAATCTATGCTCCTCGTCGATCACCAGCAGCCCTAGATTATTGAACGCGATATCCTTGGATAAGAGGCGGTGGGTCCCGATGATGATGTCGGCCGTGCCTTTCGCAATGGCAGCGATGATTTCCTTCTGTTCCTTTGGGCTCTTGAATCGCGTCAGGGACTCGACGGTAATGGGTAGCCCTTCATACCGTGAGCGAAAGGTAGCCTCGTGTTGGAAGGCCAGTACGGTGGTTGGGACGAGCACGGCAACCTGCAATCCCTCCTGCACTGCCCGGTAGGCCGCCCGAATAGCGACTTCAGTTTTCCCGAATCCAACGTCCCCGCAGATCAGGCGGTCCATGACCGTTCCGTCTGAAAGATCGGCCAGCACGTCCTCGATCGCGTGTGCTTGGTCCGGTGTCTCGTCGAATGGAAAGGTGGCGCAGAATTCCTCGAATTCCGCGTCTGGGGGCCCGATTTTCAGGCCAGACCTCATCTGGCGCTCCGCGTAAAGCCTAACTAGGTCAATGGCGAGCTTGCGCGCGGACTCGTTAGCGCGCTCCTTGGCTTTCGCGAACTGGGCTCCTCCGAGGCGATCGAGGGCGAGCCCTTCTCCGCTGACCGAGTGCTTTTGAATCTGGTTGAGGCGATAGACGGGGAGGTAAAGGCGATCTTTCCCCGCGTACTCGAGTTGGATGAAATCGCTCGGAGCACCCAGGATATCCAGCCGCACCATCCGCTCGTA
>CAYJTX010000411.1:0-319 GCA_964372615.1 uncultured Bacteriovoracaceae bacterium
CCCTCGGAACCTCTCGGAGGTCAAAGCGCACGCCCCGGTCGTAGCCGTCTTCCAGCGCGTAGTACCTTCCCGTCTCCGCGAGATTCATCGAGCCCAGAAGCCGCTCGAAGATCGCCGGATGGCCGAACGCGTTCGTCGTGAGGTGGATGGGGATCACGTGGCGCACGCCCTGGGCGTACAGATCCTCGAGAAGCCTGCGCACGCTCGCGCGGGGGTCCGAGCCAAGGTCCGCGGGCCGCAGGAGGTCGCCTAACGCCTCGACCTCGACTCCGAGAACGACGGCGAGCTTGCCCCTCGCGACAATCGCCCGCGCCTCGTC
>CAYJTX010000411.1:329-3332 GCA_964372615.1 uncultured Bacteriovoracaceae bacterium
GCGAAGTCCGAAGCGGGCCCGGTCTCGAAGAGCGCGCGCGCCGCCGCGACCTGGATTCGCACGGCGGAGGTGTTGTCGTTCTCGAGCGGAGTCAGGTCCCCCTTGAGAAAGAGATGATTCAGCTTCTCGAACGCCTTGCCGAGGAAGGGCGTGTTCTGAACGTCCATGTGCACGACGCGAAGTCCGCCCTGCCAGGCGCGGCGGATCCAGTCGACATACGCCTGCTGGTGCACGAGGCTGTGCCAGGTCGGCCAGCCTTCGAACTCCGGGTATCCGCCGTGGCGGTGGCCGCCCTCCGGCGTGATGGCCCGGTGGTTTTCGCCGCAGTCGTGAAGGGCCTCGGCGATTCCACCTGGAGCCGAAGCGCGCCCGTGAAGCACCCGGCCCCCGTAGGCCATGTCGGTGAAAAAGTGCGCATGAAGATCAGCGAAGCCCCAGAGCGCGGGATCACCCCCCGTGGGCACCTTCCAGTAATCGCCCCCGAGGGGGACCGACGGGGCCACCCCGAGCGCAGCTGCCGCGGGGAAGAGGGCCAGAAACGCTAACACTGAAACTCGAATGGGACACTCCTAAAACGATCCAGGTGCTGAAGTAAGCCGGGTCCATCCAGGCACCCGACGGGTCCGCGCCCGTTTTACCAGGAGTAGGCACATAGCATCAAAGATCCCATGATTGAAACCTATCCCTCGAGCACGACTCTGACCCCCAGAGACTGAATCGTGCTGATCAGTTGCCTCATCTCGCCGTGCGATGCCTCTTTCGGGGCCTGCCACTCGGCTCGGAGCGAAACAGCCGCAGACTGAGTCTCAAGAACAGCGCTCTTTTCTGCGGGTTCGCACTTGACCACTTGAAGCATCGAAAACCTCCGGATCGTTTCGTCATCAAACGGCCGGCCGGCGGAAAAGTCTCTCTCGGCGTGTCCGCGGCGACACACTTCACTACTGCCCTGGATCTGCTGGGCGACTGGAGCGGCTGGGAAGCTGAGCGCTACGCAACCTTCTTGCGAGTCGACGTAGCCGCCCTTGGCCGAGGAGGAGTCGGCTTCGTCCGCGGCGCGCGGGAGGCGGGCTGTCCACCCGGAATGGCTCGAAGCCGCGGAGCCTGGAGTCGCGGCTGCGGCGCTGCGCGGGCTTGAGGCGCGGCAGCCGCTGCAGCCGCCGCTTCCTTCGCGCGCGTCTCGGGAGTCTTCAGCCAATCCGGAATCTTCGCCGGTTGCTGCACCGCCGAGTGGCCCTCTGGCTGATGACCCGTCGCCTGTTCTCCGCGCTGGGGTAGCTGCTGATGGTTGGTTCCGTATCGAAAGGACATGACGTTCTTCGCCGCTCTTGAACCGCGAAAGCCTCTCATCGGTGGGCCCTCCCTAGAGACGGATCGGAACCGCCTCCGATTTCCTGACGCCCCGTCAGGAAATCCTGCCCCGGGGGCGCCCCAGAGCGTCGATTTCCTGACGGAACGTCAGGGAATGAGGGTTGAGACCGAGGATTTCAACCCGGCCGGCAGCTCCAGAGATCGATCCACTTGAGCGCGCCGCCCCAGCGCCTGACCTCGAGGCGGGGAAGCGGTTCGCAGCGCGCACCGACGAACTCGGGCCCGGCAGTGTAGCGGAAATCAGCGACAAAGACCACGGGCCGCGTCAGGCGGGGCCAGGCCGGACCGACTCCATCGCTCACGCCGAGCTCCGGCCACTCGTCGCGCTGCTTGAGATCGCGCGGCAGCAGCGTCGCGCGCGAGACGCTCCCCAAGGCGAAGGCCGCCTGGGAGGCGGTCTGGTAGCGCGAGCCTACGACGACGGCACCGCCGAGACCCAGCCACTCGAGGTGCGCAGGGAGGCGCGACCAGCCGACGAGGTCGTTCGAGAGATCCATGCGCGGGTCGATCGTCGAGCCCTTCGCGAGCTCGCCCACACCGGTCACGAGGGCGACATGGCAAGCGAAGTTCAGGACAAAGGCGAGAGTCAGCCCGGCGACCGCGTGAATCGCGCCCGCCAGCCAAGGCCCGCGACTCCAGCGCCAGGCGAGCTCAACGGCAACGGGGAGCCATACGACCATCGACCAGTGCGGCTTGAAATCGGCCCAGAGCGGCTGAAGGCAGAAGACCACCGCTGGCGGGGCGGCCCAAACCGCGACGAAGCGAGTGAGCGGCGCTCCTGCGCGCAGCCGCGCCGGCAGGGCAAGCGCGAAAACGAGAAGAATAGGACCAGCCAGAACCGCCTGGATCGCCCAGTAACGAGCCCAGCGCAGGAGCGAAAAAATCCCTCCCTGCCGCTCGCCGAGCTGATAGGCCAGCGACGCCCAGTCGTGCGACGCGTTCCAGGCGAGGATCGGTCCGGCGGCCACCGCAGTTCCAAGAGCCGCCGCTCCGATCACTCGCCAGCGATTCTGTCGCGGCGCCCAAAGCCAGACGGCTATCCCGACGGAGAACGGCACTAACACGCCCGAATACTTCGAGAGAATCGCGACCAGGCATCCCGCCCCGATCTGGGCGAACACGAGGCCGCCGGCTCGCTCGGAGCCGAAGCACGCCCGCCAACAGCCGTGGAACGCGAGCGCCCAGCCCAGGAGGAGCGGAAGATCCGGCACCACCAGCCAGGCCGCCCCGAAAACTCCCGCGAGCGCGAGGAGCGCTACGGCCGCCCGCCCGACAGAGGGGGCGCCCGCCCGGCGGGTGACATCCAGGCAGAGGGCCAGCAAGCCCGCCGAACAAGCCGCCGCCGGGAGGCGCAGGACGGCCGGCGAACCGGGCCCGAAGAGCCAGCCGAGAAGCGCGTCCGAAAGAGCGATGAGCCACGCCACCGCAGGCGGATGAAACGCGTAGCCCCAAGCGGGCGAGCGCGAGAGCACCCAGTAATAGGCCTCGTCGTCCGAGGCGCCGAGCGTCGCCCCGTGCGCCCAGAGCACGAGGAATACTCCCAGCGCCCAGTAACGGATCACGGCCCCGATCCGTTGGCCGGGCGTCGGCTCGCGAATGCCATGTCGGGCACGCGAAACTCGATCATAGTCTGGA
>CAYJTX010000412.1:0-3315 GCA_964372615.1 uncultured Bacteriovoracaceae bacterium
AGTGCCTGGCTGCCGGTCGCCCCCGACTCCAAGGATGCCGGAGCGTGCGACCGGAAGCCAGGCACTTTCTCTGATCTCCTTTCATCACCCCGCCAAAGGCCTCTTTTCGCTTGCTTCGCACTAGCGCCGGGGTGGACCTTCGATCTCTATGAGACTGCACGCGGACCCGTTCACCCTCTTCCGCAGGTGGTTCGACCAGGCCGTCGCGGCGGGCTTAGCCTTGCCCGAAGCGATGACGCTCGCGACCGCCGACGGGAGCGGTCAGCCCGGCGCGCGGATCGTCCTGCTCAAGGGCATGAGCCACGATGGCTTCGTCTTCTTTACAAATTATCAGAGTAAGAAGGGCCGGGAGCTGGCGCAGAACCCTCACGCCTCTCTCCTCTTTTTCTGGCCCCAGCTCGATCGCCAGCTGCGCATCGAAGGCCGCGTCGAGAAGCTCAGCGTGGGAGAGAACGAAGTGTACTTCCAGAGCCGCCCGAAGGAAAGCCGGCTCGGCGCCTGGGCCTCTCCGCAGAGCCGCCCGATCCCGAGCCGCGAAGTTCTGCTTCGAAACATGAAGAGCTTCCGCAAGCGCTTCGGCGACGCGATTCCTTGTCCGCCCCACTGGGGAGGCTACCGCGTGATTCCCCACCTCTTTGAGTTCTGGCAGGGCATGCCGCACAGGCTTCACGACCGGCTCGAGTACCGGAGGAGCCGCGAGCGGTGGCGAACCCGGATTCTCGCGCCTTAGCGCGCCTCGATTCGATACACCGCGCCCCCCGAGAAGTCCGCGACGTATACGCGGCCCGATGGGTCACGACCCAAGGTAGACGGGTTGATCGGAAACTTACCGAGCGCGAAGCGCTTTGCGTCGATGGGGGATGGGCCCGGCGCTTCCGGCACCGGCGCGGCCCAAATCCTCCCGCTCTCGAAGTCGCCGAACACGTAGAGACCACGGAGTGGCCCCCCACCGGGGTCCGTCACGACGTAGCCTCCCGTGAGGGAGCCCCCGTCCTTCCTCCCGTACTCGAGCCAGGGCTCGTCGAGGCCCGCCGTGCGGCAGCCGGTGGAAGGCTCGAAGCAGTGACCGCCCTCCCGATGTTTCCAACCCATATTGGCGCCAGCGCGAACGAAGGAGATCTCCTCCCACGCATCTTGACCGACGTCCGCCACGATGAGGCGGCCCTTGGGATCGAAGGAATACCGCCACGGATTGCGAAGGCCGATAGCCCAGATTTCGGGCGCATAGGCGGGATCTTTCACCCATGGATTGTCGGGCGGAATTCCGTAGGGTTTGCCTCCGGAGGGGCGATCTACGTCAAGCCGAAGTATCTTCCCCAGGAGAACTCCGGGATTCTGCGCGCGATTTTCGGGGTCGCCCCCGGACCCTCCGTCTCCCAACCCTACGTAGAGAAACCCATCGGGCCCGAACGCGAGCTGACCAGCATCGTGGTTCACGTAGGGCTGATCCACCTCCAGGAGCACCCGCTCCTTTCCGAGCACCGGTCCCGGCGCCCAAGTCCACTCGCTGATGCGCGTGCGCATCCTGCCCGAGCTCGGGTTCCAGTTGCCGTAGATCTTGGGAACTCGCGGAAACTTCGGGTGGAACACGAGACCGAGCAGACCGAGCTCGCTCCGCTTCCGGACCGCGAGCTTGACGAGCGTACCGCGCTGGCCCGTCGAGACACGAATCCAGCGCGCCAAGCCGCCCTTCTCCGCAATGACGAGCAGATCCGGCTCAGACGGATGAAATAGAAGATCCGTGATCTCCTCGAAATCGGCGGCCACTGGGACGAGCCGTACATCGATCCTGGGTCTACCCAGATCCAGCGCGTTCCAGGCCGGCCGCGGTCCCTCTTGGCCCCACGCATAAGTCCCGACCAGGACGCAGGCGACCCCGACCCCGAGCAAGCGTTTGCACGCTCTCTTGTTCATCACATCCGAAAGTATGAGAATCTCATGAAATGACCAGAGGAATTCTCCTCGGAACCGGAGTCGCCGCCTGGGCTCTGCTGGCCGAACCGGCGGCGATCGGCGCAGAAAATCGGTGGGACTGGCTGGAACTGACGGACCCGTTCGTTCCGGGAACACTGCTGCGCCACTCGCTCGAGCACGGTCGAGGGACCGGATTCTCGAAGACGACTCTGTGGCAGGTGGTTTCGCTCTCGGATGACGGGATCGCGATGGGGCTTTCGCTTCCCTGGGTGATCGCTGAAACGAACCCCTATTCGGCGCAGCCACCCTCGACTCCGCGGCTCGGCGGCGATCCCTATCCCAGTGCCGATCTGTCGGTTCGACTCTGGAAGCCAGACTGGGGATTCCTGGGAGTGACATTGAATATCGGAGTTCCATATGACGGGTCCGCAGGAGGCGTCAGAGCCTCCTACACCTACTTCGGAACGCTCTTCGGACGGTGGGCGCGCGCCTCGTGGGTCGTCGACACCTATCTTTTGGGCGGCAGAATCGTGACAGTACCGCTCCAGTTTCAGGACGAGAGCGGAAACACCACAACGCTCAGGTTCCTGCCGACTCCCGCGTTCGCTGCGGGGGCGACGGCCTTCCGAATCCTGTCGAACCGCTGGGTCACCGGCCTCGCGCTGAGCTGGTTCTGGGTCGGAGCCTTCGACTTCGAGCTCAGCGGTGTGGTCGACCGGGGCGCGGATCCGTCCCTGGCCGGAAACTTCGGGCCGACCTTCGTCTTTCGAAGCGGAGACCGATCCTTTTTCCAGGCGACTCTGCTGCTAGCCCTCGGCTCCAGGAGCCAGTACTCAACGACACTCGCGACCGCGCTTGCCTGGACGTGGATTCCTTGACGGCGGGCGCGCCAGTGCTCAAGCGCGTTCCGGCGTCAGCCGATCCGTTGGAATGATGAAGCAAGATCCGAATCCAGGCCGAGTCGTCACGATGTTCTTCCTCCTGTCGATCTCTTGGCCGGGAGCGGCGCACGCCGCGGTCTCAAGCCAGGCGTGCCCCTCCGCCAAGGAGTTCATTACGACGGTCGAGTACCTGCGTGCTCATACCGAGTTCGCGGTCGGCGAGGAGGCTGCGAGAAAAACAGCGGCGCAGGTCGCCGGGGGCTGCGAAGGCGCCGCCCAGCGATTCATCCGTACGGTCACAATCCTCTCGATGGCCGGGCTCTCGGCGCGCGACGCCTTCCGGGAGGGCATCGAGCAATCCGTACGCACGACCTCCCAGGCCGAGACCTACATCACGGTCTTCGTGGCGGCGTTCAACCGGGAGGGGCTCGATCTGGACCTGGCGTCATCCGTGCGTATCGCGCGCTCGCTCTCGACCGAGTTTGACGGCGACCCGCTCGCTGTTCGGCAGGACTTCGAC
>CAYJTX010000413.1:0-3315 GCA_964372615.1 uncultured Bacteriovoracaceae bacterium
TGAGATGAACCGGCTGACGAGGCGACGTACCGGAGCGCTTCGGTTTCCTCGTGGGCGACTTTTTCGAGGTCGCCGATCTTTTCGAGGTGTTCGGCGGCGATTGCCGTGACGAGCGTCAGGGTCGGCTTTACGAGCGCGAGGTGCTTGCCCATGGCGCCTATTTCGTCGATGCCGATCTCGACGACGGCGGCCACATGGTCCGCTCGCAGCTCGAGCAAGGTCATGGGAATGCCCAGAAATCCGTTCTGGCTCCCCTCGGTCTTGAGCACGCGGGGATACTTTCCCCCGAGGAGTGAAGCCAGTAGCTCCTTGGTCGTTGTCTTACCCACGCTCCCGGCGACCGCGGCGACCGGAAGCGAGAAGCGCTCCCTCCAGGCGCCGGCAACCCGGCGGTAGGCCGCTAGCGTGTCCTGGACCTCGTACCAGTGGATGTCTCCCTTGGGGCGCGCCGTGCCCCTGCGGCACAGAACCCCCCGGGCCCCCGCGGCGATCGCCTGGGGGATGAAGTCATGCCCGTCGAAGCGCTCGCCGGGGATCGCGACGAAGAGGCATTCGGGCCGGATCTTCCGGGAGTCCGTCACGACCCCTGAAAACGCGAAACCGGGCATGGCACCGATGGAGAGGCTGGAGAGGCCGAGAGCTTCACGGACGAAGGCGGGGGTGAGGGAGACTTCCATCTTCGTCCAGCCCTAACATCCCGGTGGCGCATGGAAAAGGCCCTGAAGATCCGCTAAGATCGGTATATCGTGATGCCCGTCGGAATTCTCGGGGGAGGTCAGCTGGCCCGGATGCTCGCGGAGGCGGCTCATCGTCTCGGGCTCGAGCCCCTTTGCTTCGCCGCGCGGGCCGATGACCCGGGTCCCAGGCTCTGCCCGGGATCGGTCTTTGGGGAAATCTGCGACGCTTCCGCGCTCAGCCGTTTTTTCCGGCAGGTCCGATGCGTCGTCTACGAAAACGAGTTCCTTCCGCGCAAGCCGCTCGAGCGCGCGCTTGAAGGCTCGGGCGCATCCCTCCTGCCCTCGGCCGCCGTACTCGAGCGGTTTCAGGACAAGCTCACTCAGAAGGAAGCGCTCAGAGCCGTCGGGATCCCACACGCACCGGCCGCCGTCTGGGAGGGCCAGGGCGATCCCGCCGCCTGGGTGTCAGCCTGCCTGCGTACGCTCGGGGGCCGAGCGGTCTTCAAGTGGTCGAGGCTCGGCTACGACGGGAAGGGGATCTGGCTCGTGGGCGACAGTTTGCCTGCCACGCTCGAGCGGGCGGCCGCGTTCTTTCGCGCGGGCGTTCGCGCGGGGGGGCGCATCTACTCCGAGCCCTGGGTCGAGTACCGGCGCGAGCTGGCGATGGTTGGCTGCCGATCGGTGACGGGGGAGTTCGCCTCGTACCCGCTGGTCGAGAGCCGCCAGGAAGGCGGAGTCTGCCGCTGGGTCGCGGGGCCGGCGACCGGCCTGGGCGTGGGAGTGGACGTCGAGACCGCGGCGAAACGGGATCTGCGAAGGCTCGCGGAGGCCGAGGGCCTGGTGGGCTGCTTCGGCGTGGAGTTTTTCGAGACGGAGAAGGGCGAGCTCTGGGTGAACGAGATCGCGCCCCGCGTGCACAATACGGGGCACTTCACCCTCGACGGCGCGGAGACCTCGCAGTTCGAGAACCACTGGCGCGCGGCGCTGGGCTGGCCGCTCGGCGGGACGCGGCCTTCGCCCTCTTTCGCGATGTTGAATCTTCTCGGTCCGGAGGGGTTCGAAGGCGAGGCGAAGCCGCCGGTTCCGGATGCGCATTCACGGCCGCACTGGTACGCGAAAGCACAGGCTCGGCCCGGCCGGAAGCTCGGACACCTGAACGCCGTTTCGGCGGAATCGGGCCGGGCGATGGAGCTCGTCGCGGGCCTCGAGCGGGCCGGGCGGCAGTGGTCGAAGTTGCAGGTGGGAGAGGGGGCCTGATGCGTCGAGATGCGACACGAACGGTGGGGCGGATCAAACTCGGAACGAAGGTGGCCGTCGTGATGGGGAGCGACTCCGACTACGACGTGATGAAAGCCGCCTGCGAGGCGCTCGAGGGATTCGGGATCGAGTACGACGTGCAGATCGTGTCGGCCCACCGGACTCCGGAGGAGCTGGCCGAGTTCGCGCGAATGGCACGAAAGCGCGGCACGCGCGTGATCATCGCCGGGGCGGGCGGGGCGGCTCACCTGCCCGGGATGATCGCGGCGCACACGGAGCTCCCCGTGATCGGCGTGCCTGTCCCGGTCGGGCCCCTCCAGGGAAAGGACGCGCTGCTCTCGATCGTACAGATGCCGCGCGGCGTGCCCGTCGCGACCGTCGCCATCGGCAACGCGTTCAACGCGGGCATTCTCGCGGTCCAGATGCTCGGGGCGGGCGGTGACGAGCACGCGCTCGACCAGATCCGCGCGTACAAGGATCGGCTGCGGGTGCTTGTTCGCGAGAAACGGCTGCCGAGGAAGTAGGGCGGGGAGCGGCGCTCAGCGAGCGGCCTCGGCGCGCTTCTCGTCGAGGTACGCGCGGGCTTCCGCTTCGCTCTCGAAGGCAAGGGTCACCTGGGGCGGCTTGAGCGCCCTGTCGGAGGCCGCAGAGAGAAAAGGGCTGCTCACAAGAGCGAATCTGTTCTCATTGCGGTCACGAGTATACGCACCCACTACGTTATACGGGTAGTCTGAGGAGTCGAAAGACCGTTTCAGCAGAGCCAGTCCGGTCGTCTCGTCCTCTTCGAGAACCCGGTCGCCGAGCAGCACAGGCGCGAGAGCATCGCCCAGCAGCAGACCTGACACCGCTGCGGTGGTGACCGCGGCGGCTGACAGCCCTAAGGGGCGCGATCCCCCCCTGCTGAGACTGGCCAGGAATCCAGTTTCTTCGGCAAAGTTGGAAATCAAGCCCGGCGCCATGGCAAGAAAGAGACTGTCCCAATTGACATCCTCCGCGCGGGCGTTCGTTGAAAAAAGAAGAAATACGGCGAGAATCCAGGTCTTGGCAAGCATTGTGAGTTCACCTCGGACCTTGCAAGAATTCACCGGGGAATGGCTCGACGGATCGGGAGGGACTGGATTCAGCGGGGAGAGTCGGAGAGTCAACTGAGCATCAGCACGCGGGGTGCCAGGCGGCTTCGGGGCCCCCCGGCGAAACAACGCACGGAAAACGGCGATCGACTCTACAGGCGACGAGGCCGGACCCCTGTGTCCCGGCCGACCGCCGAACTCAA
This sequence comes from uncultured Bacteriovoracaceae bacterium, assembly GCA_964372615.1. Lineage (GTDB taxonomy): Bacteria > Bdellovibrionota > UBA1018 > UBA1018 > UBA1018 > CAYJTX01. The sequence goes on from CAYJTX010000413.1 coordinate 3,208, forward strand.
GGCCCAGGGGAAGCCCATCCTCTCCTTCACCCTCGGGGAGCCCGACTTCCCCACCCCCCCGAACACCGTGGCCGCCGCCGACCGCGCCGCCCGCGAAGGCAAGACCCG
>CAYJTX010000414.1:0-3311 GCA_964372615.1 uncultured Bacteriovoracaceae bacterium
GACAGGCAGTTCCCTTTTCTGGCGCTCTAGTTTGTACCCGCGCCAGAAAAGGGAACTGCCTGTCTCCCACCTGATTTTTCAGCACTCCGCTGTGCTACCGCCACTCTCTCCTCACCCTGCTAGCGAACCCAGACGATCGCGCCCCGCTCCCGCACGGCGCGCACGCCGTGGCCGAGGGACCAGGCACCCAGCGGCACCGAGACCGCGGCCCAGGCGGCCAGCGCGGCGAGCGGTTCCAGCCAAAGTGCGAAAGACACACCATCAAACGCGAGCCTGGATGCCTCGAGCGCCGCACTGAAGGGCGAAATCCACCTGCCGAGCTCCTGAATGCTTGCGGGTAAAACCTGCGTGGGAAAGTAGGCTCCAGCAAGAAGTGAAGCCAGGACCGTGACCGTGCCGACGGCCCCCTCGCCTCTTCCCCATTTCAGGAAGACCGCCGCCGCGCAGGCTCCGACCGAAATGAAGGCAGGCAGCGACAGAGCAAGGACTCCCGCCGCCGCCACGAGGCCCCCGAGGTCAACCCGTAGCCCGAACGCCAGCGTCGCGATCGCGAGCCAGAGAACGGCACGAAAAACCTCCCGCGGAACAGTCGCGAGCCCGAGCATCAAGAGCGCTCTTCGGCCTCCGATCGGTAGGGCCAACAAGGCTTCGAGCGTTCCATCGGCGCTCGCTTCGCGGGTCACCCGGAGGAACCCGGTCACGACGCACAGGGGCACCAGAAGCACGCCCTCTCCCAAGGTCACGAAACGAAAGTAATCAAGCTCGAGCTTCACGCCGAAAGCCCGCGCAGTGAAGTAGTAAAGCGTGAGGCTGAGCCCGAGCGCCAGAACTTCGCCCAGGCCAGATGCCAGAGTGGGGTATCGCTCTCTCCAATCCCTGATCACGAGCCAGCGATAGCTCTCAAGCATCAGCACGGCACACGCCTCCCTGGATCGCCCAGACCTCATCCGCCGCCCGGACGTCGTCCGCCTGATGAGTCGCGAAAACAACTGTCCTGCCTCGCTGAACACGATCGCGAAGCGTGGCTCTCAGCATCGCGGCGCTCGCCGAGTCGAGCGCCCGCGTCGGCTCGTCGAGCACCAGGACCTCCGGATCGTGGAGGTGCGCGCGGCAAAGGGAAAGTGCCTGCCGCATTCCGGTCGAAGTCACGGCGAACGGAACCCGAAGCGCCTGCGAAAGCGCGGGGAGCCGAGACTCCCACTCTCGAGCGGAATGGGAGACGGACTCCTGACTCAGTCCGCGAAGAGCCCCGAAGACGCTCAGGTTCTCCAGGCCCGTCAGCCTCGGAAAAAATCCGCCGTCAGTCGCCGCCACGAAACCGATTCTGCTGCGAACCTCCCGAGGGGCATCCCGCACGCTCACCCCCCCGATCCACGCGTCACCCGTGCTTGGGGCCGTCAGGGTGGCAATCATTCGGAGCAAAGTCGTCTTGCCGCTCCCGTTGGGACCGACGAGCGCGACCCAGCGGCCGAAGGCAGCCGTCAGCCGATCCGCGCGCACCACCTCGCGGCTTCCGAACACCCGAGCGAGCCCCTCGAGCCGAACCGCTTCCCCCTGCATTTCTCCAATTTACACCGCGGTCCCGGGCAAGCTATTCCTTTCTCCAACATGCGCCTCGTGACGTTCATCGATACCGAATCCCGTCAAGAAACCCTCGGCCTGCAGTGGGGCCCTCCGGGGACCGGAAAGATCGCGCACCTGCCGCGCGCGCTCGCGGCGGGCGGAGCCGCGGCGCCGCCGCGCGATATCCTTGAGCTGGTCCGGGACTGGGAGCGCTGGGAGCCGGCCTGCCGCAAGGCGCTCGCCTCGGCCGAGGCGGGTGGGCTGCCGGCCGATTGCGTGATGCCGGAGGCGAAGACGCGGCTCCTTTCACCGATCCCCCGTCCCGTTTCGATGCGGGACGGCTACGCCTTTCGGCAGCACGTCGAGGCGGCCAGGCGGAACCGCGGGGCCCCGATGATTCCGGAGTTCGACCATTTCCCCGTATTTTACTTCACGAACCACCTTGCGGTGACCGGGCCGGGTGACGTCGCTGTGCAGAGACTCGCCCGCGAGAAGCTCGACTTCGAGCTCGAGGTAGCGGTGGTCATCGGAAGGCCGGGGCGAAACATTCCCGCCTCGCGGGCGGACGAGCACGTCTTCGGCTATCTCATCATGAACGACTGGTCGGCGCGCGCGCTCCAGCTGGAGGAGATGAAGCTCAACCTCGGGCCCGCTAAAGGCAAGGATTTCGCCACCTCGCTCGGGCCCTACCTCGTCACGCGCGGCGAGCTGGCGACTTCGGCCATCCCGGGCGCAAGCGGCGAGCGACACGACCTGCGCATGCGGTGTCTCGTCAACGGCAAGCCGGTCTCCGAAGGCAACCTCAAGGACATGACCTGGACCTTCGCCCAGATTCTGGAGCGGGCGAGCTACGGAGTGGACCTGCACGTCGGTGAGGTGATCGGCTCGGGAACCGTGGGTACCGGCTGCTTCCTCGAGCTGAACGGATCGAAGATCACGGACAACCAGTGGTTGCAGCCGAATGATGAAGTGATTCTTGAAGTCGACCGCCTGGGCCGGCTCGTGAATCGGATTTTAGCAGTCGAGCCGTGAGGCTCGCGCGGAAAGTGGGCTGACTCAATGGCGAAGCTCCGGCTCTACCACTACTGGCGATCCTCGAGCAGCTGGCGCGTCCGCTGGGGCTTCGCGCTCAAGGGCATCCCGTGCGAGTTCGTGGCCGTAGACCTGCTCTCCGGCGAGAGCGAGGCGCCCCAGCACGCGACTCGCAACCCGCTGGGCTACGTGCCGGTGCTCGAGTTCGTAGGCGGCTCGTCCTTTCAGCCCTTTCTCGCCGAATCGATGGCGATCCTCGAGTGGGCTGAAGAGGTCCATCCGGAGCCCCGCCTGCTCTCCGGCGACGCCTTTCACCGCGCGTGGATCAGGCAGCTGGCCGAGGTGATCAACGCCGACACGCAGCCCCTCCAGAATCTGGGTCCGCAGGCCCTTCATTCCGATGAGCCCGCGAAGAGAAAATCCTGGGCCCAGCACTGGATCCGAAACGGACTGGCGGCCTACGAGGCCCTCGTCACCCATACTGCCGGACGCTTTTCGGTAGGTGACGCCGTGACACTCGCCGATCTCTTTCTGATCCCCCAGGTCTACAACGCCGACCGCAACGACGTGTCGCTCGATCCCTACCCCACCGTGAAGCGGATCTCGGAGGCGGCGCTCGCGACGCCCGGATGCCAGGCCTCGCACCCGGACCGGTACAAGCCCTAGGAGCCCGTCCGGGTAATCCAATATTTTCTGTGATCGGCTCGGTCTCGGAC
>CAYJTX010000415.1:0-3301 GCA_964372615.1 uncultured Bacteriovoracaceae bacterium
CCCTCCGTGCGATCGAGCCGAGCGAGTCCCCGCGCTTCACGTGATAGTAGTGGCGGCCGCCGGTCTCCCGGCCTGCCGACGCGAGAGTGCGGACCTTCTTCACCTTGACCGATGAAATCTGCTCTCTCGACGCGGCGACCGCCGCGGCATGCGACTGGGGGACCCAGATCTCGAAGTTTTTCGATCCCGGCGGCGTCATGCCTCGGTGAAGGTGGGGATTCACCTTCTCCAGGTCCTCAGCAGGCATCCCGACTATCCTGGCGACGTCCTTCAGCATCACGGGCCCCGGTACCTCGACCGCCTCCAGATCCGGATACTTTTCCTCCGAGACCGGGCTGAACCCGTACTTCTCGGGACTCTGCCCGATGGTCACTGCCGCGAAGAACTTCGGCACGTACTCGCTCGTCTCGCGAGGGAGCACTCCCTTCTCCTTGAGCTGCCAGAAGTCGCGGCTCTTTCCCCGGATAATGGCGTTCATGATCCGGAACTCTCCCGAGTTATAGGCCGCGAGCGCGAGGTGCCAGGATGCGAAGACGTTGTAGAGGTCGCGCAGGTAACGGGCCGCGGCCTCCGTCGCTCGAATCGGATCGCGCCGCTCGTCCACGAACGCGTCCCGGTCGAGGCCGTAGCGTTTCCCGGTGGCGTGAATGAACTGCCAAACCCCTACCGCGGACGCCCTCGAGGTGGCTCGGGTCTGGTAGCCACTCTCGATCATCGCCAGATAAAAGAGCTCGGCCGGCACTCCGTTCTGCTCGAGAATGCTCTCCACCACTTCCTTGTACTTGCCGCCCCTTCCCAGGAACTGGGAAAATCTCTCGCGGTCCTTGACGGTGAAGAACTGAATCCACTTCTCGACGCTGGCGTTGGACTCGAGCGGGATGCCGGCGAGCGGGGAAATTTCCGCGACGCCCGGATCGACGACGACGGCGTCGTCGTCGTCCTCTTCATCCTCGACGGCGTCCGGCTCGACTGGCCCAGGCTCCGGGGCCGGCACCGGATGCGAGGCAAGTGGCAACTCCTCCGCAAACACTGCGGGGGCCGCCTGGGCTGCCCGCAGACCATCGGTCGCGGCGCGCGGTCGCCTGCCCGCGGTCGCGCATCCCGAGGACCAGACTATGACCATGAGGGCAAGAATCGCCGTCGCGTCCGTGCGTGCGCGCTTCACCCTTCAGTTATGCCACGAGAGCGCGAGCGGGGTCACGGTGGGCAGTTTCTGCCGGGCCAGCCAATCGCAAGGGCGTAGCCGGGAGAGCCGCGCCCAGCGAGACCCTGATACTCCTGGAGCGGCAGGCCCCTCAAGGTACCGAGCGGCGAGCAGAGCGGGCTCGATGAACATCGAGTCGCCGAATTCGTGCGCGAGGTATCCCCGCGCCTCCGCCTCTCGATAGGCCTCAGCGAGCAGCGAGGGATTCAGAAAGCCCCCAAGCAGCTCGAGGTGCGACGTTCCCACATCGTGGAATCCGCTCACGATTCCGGTGACGACCCTGCGGAGATAGGTCGGAGTCATCCTGAGCTTGGCCAGTCCCTCACCGGTGCGTACTTCTCCGGACTCAAGGGCGGAGCTCTCGAGCGCTCGACTCACGGATGTCCCTATCGCGATCACTCGCCTTCGTTTCGCGTCCGTTGCCCCGTGAGTCCGGAGGGCGCGATTCACCACTTCCGCGGTGCGTGCCGGAATCCAGTACGGCTCCGGGAACGGGAGCTCTCTGTCGAGCTCCGGATCGCCTGTGCTGGACAAGCCCGCCGCATGCGTCAGCGAGACGAACTCCACTCGTCGCGCTTCCATGCGAGCCACGAGGCCCCAGGTGAGCGGAAACGCAGCCGACGGCGGCTCCAGGGAAACCGGCGCTCCGGCAAAGGGCGTCTGGCCATCCCAGATCTCCAAATCGTCACCGAGGTGTGAGTATTGGACCAGCCTTCCCGCGCGATAGAATTTGGACCAGAGGCTCCCCAGCGACTCCTGAAACTCGAGTTCAATGAGTCGACCCGACCGATCAGCGACCTGAGTGACAGTTGCCGCAAGATCCGCGTGAAATTCAAGCCTGTCGCCAGCGCTCAGGGCTACCGGCACGGGCCGCCTCTCGGTCGGAATTCGCCAGTCCCCTTCCCCGAGGACCACCGCCCGCCAGCGCAATGGGGGCTGTGCCACTGACAAGCTCGCGGCCAGCCGAATCTCAACACTCCTGCCGGTTGGAACATGGACGCCAGAAAAACTCGCTGGCAGCGTCGCGGCATCGTTGATCACGACAACGTCCCCTGCGCCCAGCAGGCGAGGCAAGTCCGAGTACTTGAGATGTTCGATCGAGACTCCCCCTTTCCTTGGCGCGGCATGGAGGAGGCGAACCTCCCCGCGCGGTCGCGTCTTCGTCCTCGCCGCGGTCACGCGGTCCTCCCCACCGGGTTAGGACTCAAGGCCCCCAGGTGCGCAAGTAGCCGCAAAGCCGCGTCGCGCGGGTCGGCGAGCGTCGCGGGATCCGCCTCGGGAACCGCGGCCGCGTGCATGGGCGTGTTCATGTCGCCTGGATCCACGGAGAGAAATCGCACTCCTTGCGCCCGCGTCTCCTCGGTCCAGATTCGCGAAATGTGAGCGAGCGCGGCTTTCGATGCTCCGTAGGCCCCCCAGCCGGGATACGCGCTCACCGCCGCGTCACTCGAGATATTCAGGATCGTGCCTCCTCTTTTCAGCAACATCGACGGCAGAAGTGCCTTCGTCAGCCGGAACGGGCCCAAAACGTTCGTCTCGAGCACGCTTCCGAAGTCCTCGCACTCCGTGTCGAGCAGCAGCCGGAGCGGCGTCGGCCCGAGCGCGCTCGCGTTGTTGACCAGAAGGTCGATTCCTCCCAGCCGCGCGAGCGCTTCGGCGGCGATTCGGTAGGTGTCGGCCTTGGACGCAACGTCGGCCTGGATCGCGACGAGCTCCGACGGCAGCGCGCTCCGGACCGTTTCCGCGAGTCCCTCGAGCCCCCGTGCGACGATCGCCACCCGGGCCCCCCGGGCCGCCAGCTCCAGGGCGAGCGCGCGTCCCAGCCCCGACGTTCCGCCCGTGATGAGCGCCTTCTTTCCGTTCCAATCCGAGTTCATGTCCTGAGCTCCTCTCTTTCATTTTTCCAAAATACCTGAGCCCAGGCGTCTTATCGTCATTTATGCTATTACATTGTCATATGGCCAACGCGTTGAACGAGCTGTCCAGAAACCTCGCCCTCAGCATGGCGACGCTCAGGCGGAAGCGGGGCATGACCCAGGCGGCGCTGGCCAAGCTCACTGGCATTCCGCGCTCCACCATCACGCAGATCGAGTCCGG
>CAYJTX010000416.1:0-3294 GCA_964372615.1 uncultured Bacteriovoracaceae bacterium
TCGTTCTCGGCAGGGCCGGCGCGCTTGAGCTCGAGGAGACCGTTGGAAAGCCCGAGGCGGTCGTCCCCCTGGTGACCCGTCCCCAGGCCCTGAGTTACCGTTACGCCCGGGGCGAGAGTTACCAGGTAGAAGGAGGCAAGGTCGTCGCTCGGCTCCGGCCGCCCGAAGCACACGAGGAAACACTCCAGTTCTGGATGCACTCCTGGCGCTCGGTTGAGACGCGTTACGAGGAAGTGGGCGGCTCGAGGGATCGGCACGGGCACGCTCGATTTCAGCTGACTGCGCCGGTCCTCGGACGCTCCATCGTCTATGATCCGCAGGGCGATCGCGTCACCCAGGTGGTGGAGTATGCGGCGCCTTAGTACACAGAGGTCCACCTGGCTTGCATTTCCGGCTGCCGCCCTGGCGGCGGCAGCGATCGCAGGCTCCTGCAGCCGCGAGCCGACCGCACGCCCTGGGATGATCGCCCGCTGGGAACGGCAGCTGGGCGCGACAGCGACGGTGTCCAAGGAGGCGCAGACCCAACCTCAGCTCAGGAGATCCGTTGCCGATGCCGGGCCCCTCTGCCTCCGGGACCGACTCGCGCCCGCGCGACTGAGAGCCGACATCACGGAGCTCGAGACGGTGAGGGGAGGCACTCCTTCGACAGGTACCTGGAACGAAGTCCTGGACCGTTCCCGCCTTCCTCTGCCGCAGTCCGCGTTTCTCGCGGTGGGCGGCGGCGGCTGGATCCAGACCGATGGGGTCGATTTCGCCGGCTGCGCGGATGTTCCCTGTGTCCTCAACCGTATCTACGGGGCCCCGGACGGCGACGCAGGACACAAGCTCTACTGGTGGTTCCTGCGAATGGGGTATGTGCTCTCGACCGACGACGAAATCCCAGGCGTTTCGGGTGTGGACGCCGTGGCGGATCGAGACTTCCTTTTCTCCAGCCGCGAGCTCTCCGCCTTCTGGCGCCTCTCCTGGGTCTTGCCGGAATCCTTCCGCTACATGCGCGCCCTGACCACGATGCATCGATTCCCGCCCGGCACGAGAGCGGGCGACTGGAGCGCGCTGACCTGCGCAGACGCCACCCACGGCACGAAGAACGGCGGGCAGATCAGACTGTCAGACGGCTGCCTCAGGCTTCGCTGGCGCGCCGAAGAGGACAACACTTCGCTCGACGCCTTTCTCTACGACGGAGTCACCCATGAAATGGCCCACCGGCTCGACGACGAGCTGGCGCCGCACGGCCAACTGGTCGCGACCTCCGACGAGTGGCTGGCGATCAGCGGGTGGGCCTGCGAGTCCCCGGTCGATCCCACGAATGGCAGAATCGGCGAGACCTGCAGCCCGGACGCGTCGAAGGAAGGGTTCGTTCGAGACTACGCCGCCACACACCCCTACGAGGACTGGGCCGAGACCGTGGCCTGGGTGCGCTTCCATCCCGACGAGGTCAAGTCCGTCTCGCCGAAGAAAACCGCGTTCATCGCCCGCCTCGTCTACGGAGGTCGGACCTACGACGACGCCGGCCTGAGGTCGGCATACGAGGATCTCGCCGCGCGCAAGGTCTCTCCTCAGCTGCTCGAGCTCGTCCAGACCTGCGTTACGGGCGAAGCGGGCTCCGCCGCTCCCTCGTCGGCGGTCGCGCCCTCGTCGCATCTCGCCTTTGACCTGCCCTTGCCGGAAGGCCTCGTGAGCTGCCTGGAGCGACGGCTTCATGAAAAGGTGAGCGAGGCCCTGGACCACCTCAAGGCGACCGAGTGGGAGGCCTGCGATAAGCTCCGAGATCGCGAGCAGGAGCTCACGACCGCCACGTTCGTGCGGCTCAATCCCGAGATCCGCCAGCTGGTCGGCCAGCAGCAGGCGCTCGCCCCGATGCTTCGAGCCTCGCGGGCCCTTCGCGAGGCGCTCGCGGCGGAGGTCGATCCCCGCGAAGCCTACCTCCACTGCCATCGCCGAGAGGACCCGCCGGCCTGTTACAGTCAGGCGCTCGGCGACGCCTTCGATCGAACGGCGACGCCCTATCTGACGGACCTGGGCGAGACGCAGGTTCGCGAAAGGGAGTCCTTCCTCTCCGCGAATCCCTTTGATCGCGGTCGGTCGCGAGTGCACGAGGCCTTCAGCCAGCTCTTCGCCGGAGTTGATCCGATGGTGGTCCGAGCTGCGACGGACCGGTGGGCCGGTTGCCTGTCGGCTCCCGATCCCACGGATGTCGGCCCCCCCCTTGCCACGCCGTTCACGGGAGGCACGCAGTTCGTTGCTTCTGGTGTACTCGGCTGCGTGAACTCGGAGGCCTATGGAGACCTGGATCGGGTCCGTGATCGATTCCTCTCGCGCCTGCGCCTCTCGATGACTGACCCGGACGCGGCCGCCCTCGTCCGCCAGATGCTCCTTCCCCGCTACCTTGAAGCTCTGGGAGACAGGCTTCGAGCCGACGTCGGTCGCGAATCCGCCGAGCTCGACGGCCTGAAAACCGCTCGCGTTCCCGCCCTAGCGCTCGAGCTGACGGGTTCCCTCGCGTGGCTGTCGGGCGCCCTCGACATCGCACAGGCGAGCACCCGTTGCCAGCCGCAGGCCGAGTCCTCGTTCGACAGAATCTGCAACGACCTTCGTCCGCGATTCTCCGCGCTCGAGGTCCTGCGACGGCAGTGGTCACGGCAAGCCTGCGAACGAGCGGTTGCAAGCGACCCCGTCCAGCGTCTGATCCGGGAAGCGGTCGAGGCCGATCGCCGGGCGTCGGCGGCCCTGTGGCCGGGCGCCATTCAGGAACTCGTTTCGTTCCTTCCTGACAAGGCCGCGGCCGTCGGGCTCACGTGTAAGAGCCGACATCCAGGGTCTCGCGACGTCGATCGCCAGCGCCGTCGACGCTGCCTGACCGGTACAGAGGCCTGGGCCGGCCTCGAGGCAGAGACCGTATCGGCCTGGCTAGCCACTCCGACCGGGCAGCGATTCGCTTACCGGCGTGCGGATGCTCTCCTTCATCTTCAAAGCCGGCGAGAAACTCTGCAGCGTGACGCGATTCGGCGGATGGAGCGACCTTGACCGCGTGCCCTACCCATGGGCAAGTTGAGACCGATGCTCCCCGCCGAAGGCCGCCAAGTCGAAATCTCGACCAAGCTCGAGCGCTATTTTAGGGATTACCAGGCGGACCACCAGACACCCGGAAACAAGGTCTGCCATTCCCTCGGCTTGCCGATTGTGACGGTCACGACGCTCGGGCTCTTGTCTCGCATCGTCGTAGGCCCGAGCGGCTTCGTCGTTGCCTCCGACCTCGTCCGGGTAGATGGGGGAACCCTTCTCTGGATGCTCGGC
>CAYJTX010000417.1:0-3287 GCA_964372615.1 uncultured Bacteriovoracaceae bacterium
GAAACTGAACCCAAATCGAACCTAAAGAGGATTACCCGGACAGGCTCCTAGCGCCTCTGCTCGCCGCGCTCGCTCTCAGTGCGACCGCGGAGGTGTCGGACGCACGCGGGCCCATCGGCACGGCGTCGGCGCAGCTCGCGCTCTGGAGCGAGTTCGTCCCGTTCGAGCAGGTCCGCGCCCAGCTGCCCATTTTCGAAGCCCAGGGCCTCTCGCTCAACCTCGCCATCCGTGACGGCGAGTGGGAGCGGCCTGAGCTCGAGGCGCTTTGGCGGGAGGCGGGCGCCCGGGGGGTGGAGATCCGGGCCTGGCTCCTGCTCAGCCGGGAGGAAGGCTACTGGCCCAACAAGTGGAACGCCCCGCGCTTCGAAGCGCTCGTCCGTAGGTTCCTGGCCAGGATGGACGACAAGCACCTCCCCGTATTCTGGCTCATCTTCGACCTCGAGCCGCCGCCCGAGCTGATGAAAGAGCTCTCGCGCCAGCTTGCGAAGGGCCAGGTCGGGCGGGCGCTCGCGACCCTGCGCCGCTCGAGCGAGAGCGCGCCCCTGCAGCCCGCCGTCGCACGGTTCGCGGCGCTCGTTGAGGAGCTGCATGCGCGCGGCATCCGCTCCCACGCGGTGACGACGCCGATGGCGCTGCACGATCTCGGCGCCGCCCCTGGGCCGAAAGTCCAGAGCGCGCTCGGCCTGCCGCTCGAGGGGGTGCCCTGGGATCTCGTTTCGTTCATGGTCTATCGCCCCGAGTACCGACGGCTCGTGGGCGAGCTGGGCCCGGACATCGTCTACCGCTACGCTCGCGACGCGCGGAGGCACTTCGGCAGTCGCGTCGCGATCGACCTGGGCGAGGTGGGGCACGTCTCCTTTCCGGAGCCGTTCGAAGGCTACGTAGAGCCGCGACTTCTGGGAGAGGACGTGAGCGCAGTGCTCGCCGCGGGCATCACGCAGGTCCAGGTCTACTCGCTCGATGGAATGCTCGGTATGCACGCGGGGCCCCTGCCTTGGATTCAGTCCGCGAAACAGGCGGCGCCCGTCCGTCCCCGGTTCAGTCTCAAGGCCTCGCTGATTCGCGGGACGGTGACCGCGCTGAGGCGGCTTCTGCCCTAGCGCGATGCTGTCATGATGGGCTCCCATGGGGGAAGCGCCGGTCCCGAATTGGGACAAAAACGCGGTTGTGGACATCCAGAACGCTGTTTTTGTCCCTTATAGGGACAGAGTCCTCGGCCTCCCAGCGCGCCTCACCTGACAGCATGTGCTGCTAGCCGACGGCCCTCGGCAAACTTTGCAGTCCTGACCGGGGCGCATTCAGCGGTATCCTGAGAATGAGCAGGTTCTGTCTGCGGCTTCACGAGGAACAGGGGGCACCGAGGAATGAAAAAGACGTGGATTGCGGCGGCCGCACTAGGATGGCTCGCGTTCGCAGGTCAGCTCGGACAGGTCGCCCATGCGCTCAAGGTCGGAACGCATCCAGGGCGTTCGCCGATCGTCGCGACGGCCATGCCGGAGGCGGCTACGCGATCACCTGGCTCCGTCCTGCCGTCGATGCATGGCGACGAGGTGACGATCAAATCGATCCGCTGGTTCGGAGAGAACACGATCCGCCTCAGTATGAAGCGCTACCACGACACCGAGAAGAACGTGCTTTGCTACGTCACCTATGTCGACTGGACGGGAAATCTCACGGTCTCCAGCAGCTCAACGCTGCCGGGCTTCCCGGCCCCGGGAATTTCGTGCGTGCCGGTCACGGTGGCGCCGACACCTGCCCCCGCTGTCGACCCACCGGCCGACGGAGGCTGAAGCCTCAGGCCGTCGCCGGCCGCCCCAGCGTCGCGCGCTCCGACTCGTCCGCTTCCCGCTCCCGACCCATCAGCAGGCCGTAGGAAACACCTGAAACCGCGAAGCCGACGAACCACGCATAGTGGTAGAGGCCGCTCAGCCAGACGGGAACCGCGTCCGTGCCGACCGCGCCGATCGTGGTCAGGAAGCCGGGCACGTTCGGGGCGATTCCGAGCGCAAGAGCCCAGAGCGCCGCGGGATTGAAGCCGCTCGTGAACCAGTAGCGACCGTCGGCCCGGTAGAGCTCGTCGACGACCAGCTTTCGCCCCCGCACGAAGTAGTAATCGACCACGAGCACGCCGCCGATGGGGCCGAGCAGGCTCGAGTAGGCGATGAGCCAGGTGAAGATGTACCCGGTCGGGTCGGCGATGAGCTTCCACGGGAAGATCAGCAGGCCGATCACGCCGGTGATGTAGCCGCCCTTCCGGAAGTCGATCCTCGAGGGCGAGAGGTTCGCGAAGTCGTTCGCCGGGCTCACGATGTTCGCCGCGATATTGGTCGCGAGCGTCGAGATCGCGACCGCGATCATCGCGAAGCTCACCAGGAGGGGCGACTGGAACTTGCCGGCGAGCACCACCGGATCCCAGACGGCCTGCCCGTAGAGGATGGCCGTGGCGCTCGTGACCACCACGCCGATGAACGCGAAGAGCGTCATCGAAGTCGGCAGGCCGACGGCCTGGCCCACGATCTGCGCGCGCTGCGAGCGCGCGTAGCGCGTGAAGTCCGGGATGTTGAGGGAAAGGGTGGCCCAGAAGCCCACCATCCCCGTGAGTGCCGGGAAGAAGAACGTCCAGAACTCGTCGCTCGTCGCGAACTTCGAGGGCTTTGCCAGGATCGGCCCGAGGCCGTCCGCGGCGACGAGCGCCCACGCGAGCAGCGCGAGCGCGGCGACCGGCAGGAAGATCGCCTTGAAGACGAGCAGCTTCCGGATGCTCTCGACGCCCAGGTAGACGACCCACATGTTGAGTGCCCAGAAGAGCAGGAAGGTGATCGCGGGCCCGGTCTCAAGCCCCCACGAGTCTGGGAAGACGGCGGGCAGCTCGGCCACCGACGGAACCCAGAGCTTGAGCATCTGGTAAAGGGCGAAGCCGCCGATCCAGGTCTGGATGCCGAACCAGCCGCAAGCGACGATCGCGCGCAAAATCGCGGGAACGTTCGCGCCGCGAATCCCGAAGCTCGCGCGGGCGAAGACCGGGAAGGGGATGCCGTAGCGCGCGCCCGCGTGGCCGTTGAGCACCATCGGCACGAGCACGATCAGGTTGCCGACCAGGACCGTGACGATCGCCTGCCACCAGTTCATCCCGCCCTCGATGAGCGAGCTCGCGAGCATGTAGGTGGGGATGCAGAGACTCATGCTGATCCAAAGCGCGGCGTAGTTCCACACGCCCCACTGGCGGGCTGCCGCCGGGACGACGGCGAGATCTTCGTTGCTGTAGCTCATGTAATTTGTATCCTCAT
>CAYJTX010000418.1:0-3265 GCA_964372615.1 uncultured Bacteriovoracaceae bacterium
CGGCGCCAACGTCTACTTTTTCTACAAGTTCGCGCAGACGGGGCGTGCCCTGGGCCTTCCCGCTGAACACGTCTTCTTCCAATTCCTGCGGGAGCAGAATCGAGACATGAACTGGATCTTCGGGATCACGTCCGTGATGGCCCTGGCGACTCTCTCGCTCGGAGGGCTCATCCTCTCGCACCGTGTGGCCGGGCCCCTCTATCGCCTTCGTCGCCATATGCAGGAAGTCGCCGAGGGCCGTACGACGGCCGATGTGAAGTTCCGACGCAAGGATTTCTTCCCCGAGGTCGCCGAGTGGTACAACCGCCAGCTCCGGACGCTCCTCGGAGCGCGCGGGGCGGAGGCGGCCGCGGCGAAGACCCCTGAACCGTCCGCTGAGAAACCCGAAGACCGCAAGGCCGCTTAGACGCGGGCGTCCCTACAGAGCTTCCAGCAAGCTGGGGGCTCTCGCCCCCCCCCTCCTGCCGCTCGCCTTTCTGATGTTTCATCAAAGAGTACCGCTTTGCCCCTGGGTTGACAGGAAGCGGCGTCGCGCCTAAAGCACCGCGTCAGAAGCTGAATGGCTTCTGGGGAACAATCGGGGGGGCGATTATGAAGGTTACGGGGGGGCGCCACAGGCGCTCGGTCGGGGGTTCTGGTTTCATTTCCTGCGCGATGCTGGCGGCGCTGATCAGCTGGCCGGCGCAGGCGACCGTGCCGCTTCTGGATCCGGCGGTCGGCCACGGGGTCGACGCGATTCTCGCTTTGGCCGGGAAGTCAGGCCTGGAGTTCACCCGCAGGTGGAAGAAGGTGCCGCGGGGGCGGGATCCGGCGGCGTACGCGAGGCTTCGCCAGGCCGTAGATCGGATCGCCCGATTCGGGGGCGTGGAGCTTCGTTACGATGACGTGTCCCTGGCGGTCATCGAAGGGACGCCCGGAGAGCCCAACGCCTTCTCGAGCGGGCCGACAGTCTATGTCGCGAAGGGGATGCTCACCGCGCTCGGTGATCGCGAGCTCACCGCGGTGCTGGCCCACGAGCTGGCGCATGCCGAGGAGGGCCACCTGACCGAGCGGATGAGCTTCGCCTTCTCGGCGGTTCTGGTGCAGCTCGGCAGGACGATCGCGAGCGACGTGGCGTCGCTCGCGCGCGGCGACGCCGACGCGTTCATGCAGGAGCTCTGGCGCAAGGGTCACTGGGCGATGATGCTGGAGATGATCGGGAGCGCCACGCTCGGCCAGGAGCTGCAGGCCGACTGCCTCGGTTACCGCTGGCTCGAGAACATGCGGCGCTTCGGGCTTGCGCACTCGGGCCGCGACATCTCGAAGGCGCTCTCGACTCTGGTGGGGGTCTCCGAGCGCGTGTTGATCGAGTACGATCCGATTTTAGGCAAGCGAGTGAATCAGCTCTCGAGTGGAGCGCACGCGCGCGGCTCCTGCGACTAGCTCAGCCGGTCCTTTCATTGACAGCGCGGGGCCCCCCGGGTTTCAATCGCGTCATGTCCCAGAAAAGGGCGGCGCGGGGCGGGAGTGGTCGGGTCGCGAAGATCACGACGAGCAGTACGGCGGAGTATTTCTCGAAGAACCTTCAGCAGGTCGGCTTTTCATCGCAGACGAAGGCGGTGCTCACCACGCTCAAGGAGGCCGTCGATAACGCGCTGGACGCCTGCGAGGAGGCCGAGATTCCACCCGAGGTCCGGGTGCTCGTCGAAAAGGTCGGGCCGGGGTCGCTCAAGAACTCGGATCAGGTCCGCATCCGAGTGGACGACAACGGGCCGGGCATCGAAGAGGCCGACGTACCGAAGGTCTTCGGCGAGTACCTGGCTTCGTCGAAGTTCGGGCGCGGCCGCTGCTCGAGGGGTCAGCAGGGAATCGGCATCTCGGCGGCGACGACCTGGGCGCAGCTCACGAGCGCCGCCGGCGCTCGGGTCATCACGAAGACCGACAAGCAGCGCAAGGCCGTTTCGTGCGTCGTCGAGGTAGACATCAAGCACAACCGCGGCGTGATGAAGGAGCGGGAGACGATCGACTGGGATCGCCCGCACGGCACGTCGGTCGAGTTTCTGATCGACGGCAGGATTCAGCTCAACGGCGAGGCGGGCCTGCTGAGCTACCTCAACGGCAACGCGCTCGTGAATCCGCACCTCACCCTGCACTGGAAGCTTCCCGAGATGGAGCCCCATACGATCGAGCGCGTGACGCAGGAGGTTCCTGCGATCCCTTCGGCGACGGAGCCGCATCCGCATACGATGAAGCTCGGTGAATTCATCGCGCATTCCCACCTCTTCGGGCGAATCCAGGTCGGCGCCTGGCTCAAGAAGGGCTTTTCGCGCGTCCACGAGGGAACGCTCAAGGAGCTCCATGCGGCCGGTGTGAAAAAAGCCATGCTGGAGCGCTCGGTCGACTCGATGAAGGAAGCCGACTTCAAGTCGCTCTTCATGGCGATCCAGGGTCTGCAGCTCATGGCGCCCTCGACCCGGTCGGTTCTCTCGATCGGCGAGGAGTCGCTTTCGAAGAGCATTCGCCGCATGGGAGCGATCGATTTTTTCTCGGTCGTCTCCCGCAAGCCGATGATCTGCGACTTCAAGCCCGTGCAGGTGGAGGTCGCGGTCGCGCGGCTCGAGGACCGCTCCATCGAAGCCGACGCGCCGGTGCAGATCCTGCGCTTCGCGAACCGTGTGCCCCTGCAGTTCGACAAGGCGGCCTGCGCGATCGTGCAGGCCGTGACGAGCGTCAACTGGCGAACCTACGGACTGGGTCAGCCGAAGGAGTCGTTGCCCCAGGGGCCCTACATCATCGCGGTCAGCGTGGTTTCGCCCTTCATCAAGTTCAAGAACGCCTCGAAGGAGACCGTCGACGCGAGCGACGAGCTCGTCGAGGAGATCCGGAGGGCGCTGATTCAGGCGGGCCAGCGCCTCTCCAAGCACATCCGGCGCGAGGTGAAGGCCAACGAGCTCGAGGAGAAGCTGCGACACATCGAGCAGTTCTGCCCGATCCTGGTCGAGGGCCTCTGCCGCATCACGAGCGCCCCGGCCGCGAGGAAGAAGCGCGCCGAGGAAGGCCTCGTGAAGCTCCTGGGCCGTGACGCGCGCGCGACCGAAGCCGAGCTCAAGGAGGCCCACGAGGTGCTGGAGGCCCATAAGGCCAAGACGGCGCCCGAGAACGGTGGTGCCGCGGGGGTCGGGGGCGAGGCTGAGCCGCCGGCACCGACGGCGCCACCCACGATGGAGGTCTGAGATGGCCGCGAACACCGACCAGCTGATCCCGAGGCTGAGCAAGGAGCTGTGCA
>CAYJTX010000419.1:0-3260 GCA_964372615.1 uncultured Bacteriovoracaceae bacterium
TTTTCCCTGTGTGCGCCGGGCGGCCACGAGTTCGTCGCCATCATCGACGGAAATAGCAATTAATCCCGCATTCCGTACATTACTGAACTCGCTCAGTGCGGTCTTTTTGATTACCCCCAGGCGAGTGACCATCACGACATACTCGCTTTCCCTGAACTCTTTCACCGGAAGAATCGCCTTGACCTTCTCTCCTGGAGAAAGCGCCAGAAGGTTTACAATCGCCTTCCCCTTCGCGGCCCTGCTCGCCTCGGGAACCCGATAGACCTTCAGCCAGTAAAGTCGGCCCTTGTCCGTGAAACAAAGTAGGTATGCGAGCGTGTTGGTCTTATAGATCGCCGTGACGAAGTCCTCGTCGCCCGTTGCGACACCTCGAACTCCGCGTCCACCTCGATTCTGACTCCGAAACTGACTCGGATCGGCCCGCTTGATGTAGCCCGAGTGGGTGATGGAAACGAGCGCGTCCTCGTCGGCAATGAGATCCTCGATACCAAAATCCGTAGTGACACCATGGACAATTTCCGTGCGCCGCGGGTCGCCGTAGATTTTCTTGGCCTCAAGAAGTTCCTTCCGGATGGCTTCAAAAACGAGCCTTTCGCTCCCGAGTAGCTTCTTCAGCTCTTCGATCAGAAGGAGAACCTGACGGTACTCCTCGACGATTTTTTCCCGCTCGAGGCCGGTCAGCCTCTGGAGCCTCAGATCGAGGATCGCCTGCGCCTGCACCTCGGAGAACTTGAATCGTTCTATCAGGCCTGCGCGCGCATCTTCGGGCCCCTTGGCCGCCTTGATGAGCGATATCACGGCGTCGATGCTTTCAACCGCCCGCTTCAATCCTTCCAGAATGTGGGCTCGCGCCTCCGCCTTCCTGAGATCGAACATCGTGCGCCGAACGACCACGTCCTTTCGGTGCTCGATGAAAGCCCAGATCATGTCCCTCAGGTTGAAGATCTTCGGCTGGCCCTGATGGATCGCGAGAAGATTGATCCCGATGGTCTCCTGCATCTGGGTCAACTTGTAGAGACGGTTCAGGATCACGTTTGAGTTCTCGCCCTTGCGAATCTCGATCACGATCCGCATTCCCGTGCGGTCTGACTCGTCACGCAGGTCGGAGATCCCCTCGATTTTCTTGTCCCGCACCAGATCGGCGATCTTCTCGATCAGCCGGGCCTTATTGACCTGATAGGGCAGCTCGGAAACCAGGATCCGCTCGCGGTCTCCCTTGAATATCTCGATTTCCGTCTTTGCGCGAAGAGTGACCCCACCTTTTCCAGACCGGTAGGCCTCCTTGATCTCGTTACCGCCAAACATGTACCCCGCCGTCGGAAAGTCTGGGCCTCTCACGTGCTCAAGGAGCGCGTCAGTGTCCCGTGACGGATCATCGATCAGGGCGATCGTGGCGTCGACGACCTCATTCAGATTGTGCGGTGGGATGCTTGTCGCCATGCCGACTGCAATCCCGGAGGATCCGTTGACGAGCAGATTCGGAATCTTTGAGGGAAACACCCGCGGCTCCGTGAGGCTGTCGTCGTAGTTTGGCCCGAAATCGACGGTCTCCTTATCCAGGTCGGCTAGGAGCTCGTCAGTAATCCGAGCCATCCGAATTTCTGTGTATCGCATCGCCGCGGGGGCATCCCCGTCGATTGAGCCGAAATTCCCCTGACCGTCCACGAGGGGATACCGCAGGGAAAAATCCTGCGCCATGCGCACGAGGGTGTCGTAAACTGCGACGTCTCCATGCGGATGGTATTTGCCGATCACGTCGCCGACGACGCGAGCGGACTTCTTGTACGCCTTGTTGTGGGTATTCCCCAAATCGTACATCGCAAAGAGCGCCCTGCGATGGACGGGCTTCAGCCCGTCCCTCACGTCAGGCAGAGCGCGCCCCACGATTACGCTCATCGCGTAATCGAGGTAGGCTCCCCTCATCTCGTCCTCGATGTTGACGACTACGGTGTTTCGGTCGTGTTGCTCGGTTTCACTCATCGCCGTTCACCACCGGTAAAGAGCGGAGGCCCAGGTAAAGCCGCTCCCGAATGCTGCGGATGCCACGAGCATCCCCTTCTTTAAGCGGCCCTCCTTGACCGCAACGTCCAACCCCAATGGGATGGTCGCTGCCGTGGTATTCGCGAAGCGTTCGATCGTATTAAAAACCCTTGCCTCGGGGATCTCGAGCTGCTTCGCGACCATCTCGTTGATCCTGAGATTCGCCTGGTGAAAAACGAAGAGATCTACGTCTCTGAGTCCGTAACCGTTCGCCCGGAGGGCTTCGTTGATCGCCTCGGGCATTCTCTTGACCGCGTGGACAAAGACCGCCTTCCCGTTCATCTTCGGGAAATGCCTCCCCTCAGCGAGAATTTCCGGCGTAATCCTGGTCTCGGGGTACGTAATAGAGGGCGCCTCAATCCAGAGCTCCTTCGCGAAAGCTCCGTCGGCGTGCAGGTGAGTGGAGTAGACCTGAGAATCCGACTTCGCTGGAGCCCCGCGCATGGCGCCTAAGACCACCGCGCCGGCACCATCGCCGAATAGCACGGCGACATCCCTTCCGCGCGTCGTCCGGTCCAGCCCCTTTGAGTGCATCTCGGCCCCTACGACCAGCACCTTCTTGTACATCCCTGTCCGGATGAACTGATCAGCGATCGACAGGCCGTAAATGAACCCCGTGCACTGCTGGCGAACATCGAGCGCCGGAATCCCGGAAAGCCCAAGCTTCGCCTGGAGAAAACACGCGGTTCCCGGAAATTCATGATCCGGGCTCAGCGTCGCGAAAACAATGAGATCGAGCTCTTCCTTCTTCACTCCGCTCGTGTCAAGCGCACGCTTCGCGGCCTCAAGCCCGAGGTCTGAAGATCCGATATTTCCTTCTGCCCAGTGCCGCTGCTTGATTCCGGTGCGCTGCTGGATCCACTCGTCCGAGGTATCCATGATCGCCCGCAGATCGTCATTCCTCCACACCCGAGGAGGGACGTACGAGCCAACTCCGAGGATTGCCGAATACGTCATATGTCGAGGTTCCTGACGCGAAGAGCGTTTTCCTCGATGAACTGCCGGCGTGGCTCGACCTGGTCCCCCATGAGAACAGAAAAAATGCTGTCTGCCTCGACCCCATCGTCCACGGTCACCTTCAAGAGCGTCCGCCGAGCAGGATCCATAGTGGTTTCCCAAAGCTGCTCTGGGTTCATCTCGCCCAGCCCTTTGTATCGCTGAATCGTCATGCCGCTCTTCGCGCGCTCTACAATCTGCTGCGCGAGCTCCTCGCCGCCCGC
>CAYJTX010000420.1:0-3260 GCA_964372615.1 uncultured Bacteriovoracaceae bacterium
GCGACCTCGTCTCGCCCGGAGAGGTGGACATCCCGGAGCTCGCCGCCGTGATCCTCGTCAATACCATGGAGATCGCGGCCCTGACCGCGGATGCCAAGGCACTGGAGGGAGCGGAGGACGCCGAGGTCGCGGCCGGTGAGGGAGTCCCGGATGCATTGCCGATCGGGAGCGAAGCGAAGGACGCCGGCTTCGCGAGCAGCAAGAAGAAGCCTGGGGCGGCCACCGACGGAGACGATGCGGGCGCTCTCGATCCCAAGACCGGAAAGCGCAAGCCTCCCGGGCCTGGAAGCGGCTTCGGCGACCTCCTGGGCTCGCTCTTTGGCTCCGACGGTCCCGGATCGGGCGCGCCCACGGGCGCGGGCGCCGGTACGGGCGGGAAGAAGGGATCGGCGGACGATTCAACCTATCAGACCAGCGGCGCCGCCGGTCTCCGCGACAGGGGAGGGCGACGAGACGATGCCGCTGTCGCGGGGGGCGGAAGCACCGTCGAGACCTGGGGTCCGTCCGGAACGGGTGAGCTCGCGGGCGAGGTGAATCCCATGGGGAGCGAGGAGCCGGATGACTACTTCGGCCTCGCGGGCGACGAGGGTCTCTTCAAGCGCGTCGAGCGGCGCTACAAGAAGAGGTCGGGCGACTGGCACCAGGAGGATCTGGACGCCCTTCGGGACCGGGCCCGGGAGAAGGCCGAGCGCAAACTGAAGTGATGCCTGGCCCGGCGGCGATTAGGGTTCGGGGCGCGGCAAAATCCAGGCGTTATGCCGGAAGAGGGAGTACTCGACCGTCGCCAGATTCGCGCTGGGGCTGACGAGAGGCGCCGGAGGGCGGTTGTTGAGGGACACGGCCGTCTCTGCGCGCACGATCGCGTCCTGAAGCCCGCGCCTCCTCGCCAGCTCGTGCAGGTGCCGGGCGTAGTGCAGGATCATCGTCGGGCGGGTCGCCATCCGGAGGGCCTGCCGCTCGGTGAGGTCGCCCTCCTTCTGAGGCGTAATCTTCCATGACGTTCCCGAGCGAGGGTCGGTGACCACGAAGGTGATGAGTCCGATCTTCTCCCGGACTTTCATCCGCCAGGCGAAGAGGTGACCCTCGTCGGTCCAGCTGGCGTCGCCATCGATCAGGTGGTGCCGAAGCGGGAGCAGGGCCTGGACCGACAGGTAGAGTCCAAGAAAAGTGGAGGTGAGCCTCGCGGGCACCCGTGCCGGCCGCTCGCCAGCCGCGTCCGGGATAGGTTTTTCCGGCGCCGCAGCGTTCGAGCCCAACGCGCGAGCCAGGTGTTCGATCGCGCGACGGGGGGTTTCGGGCTCCAGGAAGAGGACGAGACTGGCGATCCCCAGGAGCGGAAAGACGCCAATGTCGAAGATGAGCTGGTTGGTGAGATGAAAAAGCGTCGCAAGAAGGAGCGCGGCGGGCCGGGTCTTTCGATAGACGAGCAGGGGGCCGATCCCGAGATCGAAGAGGAGGCCGCCGTAGCTGACGGCCTGGATGACGCCCTCGTGTCCGAGCGCGCTCCGGAGGGGTGGCTCGATCCCGTCGCGGGTGAGGCAGCCGCGCAGGACCTCGCCGCTCAACCAGTCTCCGTCAAACTTCGCGAGGCCCGCGTGAAAGTATACGATGAGCCACTGGGCCTTGAGAACGAGGAGGTTCCAGGTCGGGATGCGCGTCGGGCCGGGCTCTCGCCTGCGCCATGCGTCGAGCGAAAGGCAGCGGCTCGCGTCGACGAAGATGAGCAGGAATGCCAGGAGCTCGATGAGGTAGTAGTGGTTGTTGTAGTGAGTCTGGTCGATCAGGCAGACGTAACCGTGGGTCAGAACGAAGACCGCGGCAGCGACGCGGTGGCGGTATCCCAGGAGGATCGCCGCCGCCGACGCGGCGATCACCGCGAAGAGCAGGTAGCTCCAGGCCCCGGGGAGCGGCTGGATGAACTCCAGCCCGGGATACGGGAAGGTGAAGCGTGCGTACGCGTAGAACTCGCCGATCTGCCCTTTGGAGAAATAACGGTAGACCTGCGCGAGCATCAGGGCCCCGAAGAGGCCCCGGAACGCCGCGAGAGTCCCTGCTTCGACCGGAACCGCGAGGCGCACCGATGCCAGGCGCGGAATTGAGCTCACTTCGAGAATGGTAACACAGGAGGGGCGGGGCTAGACTGGGCACCACGATGCTCGCGGTCGAGCGGGGTTTTTGGATACTTCGCGTCGGGGTCGCGGCCGAGTTCATCGGTCACGGAGCCTTCGGGTTGGGCTCAAAGCCGCAGTGGATACCCCTGCTCCAGGGCATTGGCTTCGACGAGGCGCAGGCGGATGCGCTGCTGCCTTTGATCGGAGGGCTGGATGTCGCCTTCGGGCTCGCCACGCTCGTGCGACCCTATCCAGCGCTTCTCGCGTACATGGGCTTCTGGGGGCTGCTGACGGCGCTGCTTCGCCCGGTCGCGGGGATGTCGGTCTGGGAGGCCGTCGAGCGGACCTACAACTTCGGAGGGCCCTGGGCGCTTTCCTATATCCAGGGGCAGCTCGGGAAGGCCGCATCCTTTACAACATCAGGGCGGACTTTCGAGAGAGCGCTGCGCGCGTGCCTGTCGCTCGCTCTGGTGGGCCACGGATCCCTGCACCTCTCGTTTTCGTTCGTGGCGGGAGGGGATTTCCTGCTCGCCGCGGCGATCGCCGCCTTCCCGGTGCGACGGGTCTGCGAGGCAGCGCTTCTGTGGAAGGGGCTTACCGAGCTTTGGGCACCGGAGTCGTGGGCGACCCAGATCGTGTGGGAGTTCGTCGAGCGGGGCTCCGCCTACGCGATTCCTCTCGCCCTGCTGGCGCTTCCTCACCCGCGCTGGCGGCCCGCAGCCGGCCGGCAGGCGCCGTCTCTGCTTCTATCTGGGCCGATCGCCATTCTCGCGGGTGCCGCGGTGCTGACCTTGATCGCGGGCGGCCTCAGTTGGGATCTGCGCCTGTCGAGGGCACTTTTCGTTCCAGACGGAACGCACTGGTCGCTCTTCGTTGATTTTTTCGGCAATGTGCCGGGTTCTTTGGTGGTAGGCGCCTTCGCGCTCGCGGGCATTCAGTCGCTTCGCGGGCGTCTACCGCGAATCTGGGGAGTGATCGCGCTCGCGTCCGTGATCTCCGGTGTTTCGGGCACCGCCCTGGTCTTTGGCGCGAGGGAGCTGAAGACGCGCGATCGGCCTAGGTATACGCAGGGAGTTGGAGGCGGGAGGCCGTTTCGCCAGCCCTTCGCCTTGGACCTCATCGGGAAGGGAGAGCGTTCCTTTCCTTCGT
>CAYJTX010000421.1:0-3252 GCA_964372615.1 uncultured Bacteriovoracaceae bacterium
GCGGAAGTTGGGCACGTAGCTTCCCTCGCGCCCCATGTCGGCCATTCGGCTCCTTCTCGACGAAGACGTGCGCTCCACCTTGGCCGAGGCGCTCCGCGCGAGGGGTCATGACGCTGTGGCCGTCGCCGAACTTGGGATGGAGGGAACGAAGGACCCCGATCTCATCGAGTGGGCCCGACGCAGAATTCAGGAGGGGCAGGCGCTCTCCTGGCGGCATTGGAGGGACCTCTGCGAGACAAAGCCGAGCACGAAGTGCGAGGCCGAGTTCGCCAAGGTCCGCGAAGCCGCCTCCGAGTACCTGGCGCATCCGCGCATCCGGGAGGATCTGGCACAGGCGATCCGCCTGGTGCACCGGCTGGCCGCCGAAGCCCTCCAGTATTTCCAGGAGCGCAAGGAGAGCCTCGGGCTCATCGACTACAACGACATGGAGCGGAAGACGCTGCTCTTGCTCGACCGACCGGATGTTCAGGCACGCCTTGGATCGGAAATCGAGCTCCTGCTGGTCGACGAATTCCAGGACACGAACCCGGTTCAGCTCGCGATTTTTCTGAAACTCTCCGAGCTCTTCCGGAGAACGATCTGGGTGGGAGACCCCAAGCAGTGCATCCTCTCGGTTCAGGAGGCCGACGCCGCGCTGATGAACGCCGTCCTGAAACAGCTCGCGGCGGGCGGCACAACCGTCCTGGCCGAGAACCGACGGAGCCGGCCTGAGATCGTCGACTTCTGCTCGAGCCTCTATTCGCAGGCTTTCGAGCGAGACGGGATTCCACCTGAGCACGTCCGGGTCCGTTCCAAGGTGGCGTTCCGCTCCGCGCTGCCACCGCTGTCGGTCTGGCGGCTGGAAGGGAAAAACCAGGGGTTAAGATGGAACGCCATCGCCTCCCGGATCCGCTCCATGATCGAAGCCAAGGAAAAAGTGATCGACCGTCTCACGGGCGCGGCCCGAGAGATCCGACCGGGGGACTTCGCCGTTCTGGCTCCGATAGGAGACTGGTGCGTAGGGGTCGCGAACGCGCTCCGGCAACAAGGGATCGAGTCCAGCTGCCCGAGCGGGCGGCTCAGCAAGCAGCCCGAGGTGGTCCTGGCGATCGCGGCGCTGCGGTTCGCGGTGGATCCCTCCGACACCGCGGCGGCCGCGGAAATCGTCCTGCTCCTGGGCAAGAATTCCGACCAGTGGCTCGAAGAGGCGCTTCGGGAAAAGCCGGACCCCCTGACCTGGTCTCCAATGATCGACACCTTGTCCAAGCTGAGCCACCACGTCCACGAATCGACGCCCGCGGAGTTGCTCGACCAGGTAATCCAGGTCACCGAGCTCGACTCTCGGGCCGAGCGGTGGCCGAACGGGCTCGATCGCCTGAACAACCTCGCCGCGCTCCGCGCCCTGGTTAGGAAGTACGAGGCGCATTGCGCTCAAGGGCTCGCGCCCTGCACCTCGTCGGGATTCCTTTCGTATCTCGCGGACGTGCAACGTGACGTTCGGAATCAAGGGCAGGAGGAGGACAAGGTCCCGGGTTGGAGCCGTCCGGACGCAGTCGACGTTATGACCTACCACAAGGCGAAAGGCCTGGAGTGGCCCGTGGTGATTCTCACGGGCCTGGAGTCGAGCGAATGGCAAGCCAGCCTCTTTGGGGTCCGCGTCGTAGGGCCGGCCGGGAAAGATTTCGATGCCTCCCAACCCCTGAAGGGACGAAGCATCCGGTATCTGCCATATCCATTCGGAGGTATGGCTCTACCCAGCGGGCTCGCGGCCCGCCTCTCCCCCCTGCCGGAAATGGCGGTGCTTCAGGAGGCCATTTCTTCGGAAACCCGCAGGCTCCTCTACGTTGGCATGACCCGTCCCCGCGAAAACCTCGTCTTCGCGATCCAGTCAAGCGGCGAGACAGATCCGGGCGCGCGCGCGGGAGCCCTGACGGATCCCGCCGGCCAGGCACTTCTCCGCCTCCCGCAGCCCGGCGACACCCAAATCCAGGCGGGAAAGGAATCGTTTGCCTGCGAGACCCTGATCCTGAAGCCAGTGGAAAATCCGGCGCCCCAGACCAAGGAAAAACAGCTTGTCCTTCCTCCGCCCGGCCCCCGGCCGAGATCCCGTCCGCTGCTCTATGCCTCGCCCAGCTCGCTCGGGCCGGTGAAGGATCTCGAGCATCTTGTCTCCCTGGGCCGAAAGATTGATCTGGGTGGCAAGATCGCCCTCACCGCCAAGATTCACGAAAATGAGCTTGGAGACGCGGTACACGGGTTCTTCGCCTCTGATGATCCGGAGCTTCCGCGCCCCGAGCGGGAGGCCATGGCCGGAGAGCTGCTTTCGCGCTGGAGCGTCTCGCATGCGCTCAAGGCGCCCGATCTGGTGGCCGCGTCCGACCGCCTCTTCGCGACGCTCGCCCGAGAGTTTCAGGGAATGGAGCTACGTCGCGAGGAACCCGTGCTGGCGCGGATCAGCGGGAGGGATGACGGTTCGACGATCCTGCGTGGCTCGATCGACCTGTTGGCGCTCGGAAAGTCGGCCGGAGCCGTGATCGACCACAAGACGACCAATATCACCGAGGCCACCGCCTTGGCGCGAGCACGTGAGCACGCCCCGCAGCTGGTGGCCTATGGGCAGTCCGTTCGAGTTGCCCGAGGTCTCGAGGAGGTGAGCCTCTGGCTTCATTTCCCCCTGGGGGGTTTTATGGTCGAAGTGATCGTCAAGGAGCCCGGGCGCCTCTTGGAGCGGAGCTATCATGTACTCGAGGGGGAGCATGTGGTTTGAGTGAACTGGATATGAGTGTTGTATGCTTTACTGGAGCTCCAACCCCCGTGGTAGGCTCTGAAGCCAGCCGTAGAAGTTTATAGGAGGAAGCACATGAGCAAAAAGAGGATTCATGAAGCGGTCACCGCTGCGTTTGTGAAGGTAGTAGAGGACAGCCAAGCCGACATCGCAGCAATCATCAAAATCGGACAGAGAAAGGGGAGCGACAGATCCTTTGAAGGCCTAGTTACGATCCGTGTCGCAGCAGATCTCATACGCAAGTTGATACAGGACCAAGACAATGGGGAAAATGATATAGATGTGAACCGCTCGCTGTTTTTCCTCGATGAGAAGGCTTCTCCGGAATCTGGCGGAGAATGTCGAAACACCGGCATCAGGATGATGAAAAAATTCATAGAAGAAACCGACATCACGAAGGCCAAGGGCAAAAAAACGAACAACGGTATCTTTTCTCCAGATCTTTCACTCCGAATGGAGCGTTCCATCTGCGATATCGAGATCAAGAC
>CAYJTX010000422.1:0-3243 GCA_964372615.1 uncultured Bacteriovoracaceae bacterium
ATGAAGACGCACCTGCTGGAAGCCGCCGGAGGCCGCGCGCCTCGAGTGCTCAAGTTCAGAGACAAGGACTACTTCCAGGAGCTCGCTGACGCATACAACTCCGAACTGAGGACGCGTGGCCGGATCAAGCGTCCTGGATCGGAGCCGAGCCGTGAGGAAGGTCCCCGGGCGGGTATCGAAGGCTCGGCGAACGTGAGTGAAGAGCCCACCCAGTCTGACATCCGCGTCGCGTAAATCCCCTTGCCTAGAGTTCCGGTCCACGGAATGAATGGGAAATGCATCTCATTCTGTTTGCCGGACTGCTGAACTTCGGCGCTCCGATTTACGTACACGCGGGCGCAGAGGAGAACTCCCCGCCGCCGGAGTGGGAACTTCCACCGATTGTCGCCGAAGGTCAGCCCTTCGATCTTCTCAACGAGGATTTTGCGGTGCCGGCCAGCAGCTCTGAGATCCGGCATCCCGAGGGATCCGGAGGGATTCAGCGTGGGCTCCTTCGGGAAACACCCCTCACCGTGACTGACCTGGGATCACCGGGTTCTGCGTCCTCGATCCTCGGCCTGGGTCGCTCCTCGGAAGAAACGAATGTGACGGCCCTCGGAATTCCGCTGAATCCCGCTCAGGGTGGGGGATTCGACCTTTCCACTTTCCCCCAATTCCTCTGGGCCGACAGGGAGTTTCGGCTGGGTCCGGCGGTAGGTCCCTCGGATGCGCGCGCAACGGCGGGAACGTTGAAGTTGATGCCCTGGACGGACCAGGCGCTGTATTCCCTTGGGTCTGGCATTCAACTGACGCAGCTCTACTCGGGCGCGGGGGTGATACAGTTATCGGTGGCGGCCAAGGCGGAAGATCGAGTGGCAGCTATTGCTGGCTTCAGCGATGGCGAGATGCGTGGGCCGAGCGTCGGGCTCTCCGGTCGATGGGGTCGCGGCCGACTGCAGGGAAAATATCATTTTCTTGGCAGCCGTCTCGAGGTCGATTCGTCGGGGCCGGCCAGCTTACCGACGCCGGGGGCGACTCAGCTCACCAGCCGGTGGATACCGGTCGCGCAGGCGGACTGGGCCTTCAGCTCCGACCAGATATTGAAAACCAGCATCTTCTACGACGGGCAGTACGTCCGTTACGAGGATCCGAATTCGGGGACCGTGACTGGAGATCAGGTTCGTCAGGGAGGTTTGCAGGCATCCTTTCTCACGGGTCTCTGGCGGTTCGGGCTTGGACTTCGGCGCGCGGATTACCATTCGGCGGCTTTTTCGGCCCCGACCGAAACAGTGCTCACGGGGGTGGCCGCGCGCACCTGGGTGTGGGGCCGCTGGTCGCTGGAGCCGTCGATTCAGGGTACTGCCGTGACGGCGCTGGGCGCCCATCCGGGGGCGAGCGTTGGCGTTCGGCGCGATCTCGAAGAGCCGCCCGTCGAAGTTGCGACTTCGAACCTGTTTCAGTGGTTCGCCAGAGGATCATTCTCAAAGCGGTTCCCTTCGCTCCTGGACCGATTTGCACGGTATTCGGGTTACATCGGGAACCCGGCGCTGAAGCCAGAAAGAGACTGGACGCTTCTCACGGGGCTCGACTTCCGGCGAGGAGATCTGGAAACGACTCTGGAGCTTTACAGTCAACTGAAACAAGAGGCATCCCAACTTGTAGGGACATCACCTCAGCCCATTGGGAGCGCGCGAGTGTTCGGCGTTCACCATCGGGCCCGCTTCGAGCCCGTGCCTTCCCTGACGGTTTCCAACGGTTTGATGCTGGCGCACTCCCGGGTACTTGCGACCGGGCGAAACTTCTCCTATTTGCCTGCGGTGACAGACGTAATTCAGATTGAATTAGAGATACTTAAGTCGGATCCAGAGGGCGTGGCAAACGTGGGCATTCGGACTGCTGGAAAGCGGCAAGCCCCGTCGGGACGTGACCTTCCTGGTTACGCGCTCATGGATGCGGGCGCTCGGGTCACCCTGCGAAAGACCCTCGAGCTCAGCCTGCGCCTCGAGAATCTACTCGATAGGCGGATCGAGCTGGTCGAGGACTTTCCCATCTCCGGGCGCACCCTCGTCGTTTCCGCCCTGGGTCAGTTCTAGCTTGCGACCGAGGCGTCGCCACAGTTAGAAAAGGGGACGATCGACACACATCCGGACGACCGTGGTGCCTCATCAAGAGGTTTCAGCGCCGGGTGGAGGGGGCTTGTCAAACCGAGCCCAGGAACCGCGGGAAATCGAATCGGGCCTTCTCGGCTTTTTCGGAATCCCTGCACAATTCAGGAATGGGAGACAGTAATGCCGCAGGTAACGATGCGCGCGCTTTTGGAAGCTGGCGTCCACTTCGGACACCAGACGCGCCGATGGAATCCGAAGATGAAGCAATACGTCTTTGGAGCTCGGAACGGGATTTACATTATTGACCTGCAAAAGACGGTCGATCACACGCGCAGGGCCTGCGATTTCGCGAGCAAGGTGACTTCGGAAGGGAAGAAGGTCCTCTTCGTGGGCACGAAGAAACAGGCCAAGGATGTGGTCGAGGAGGAGGCGCGGCGATCCGGGATGTTCTTCGTCACCAACCGCTGGCTCGGCGGGATGCTGACGAACTATCAGACTGTCAAGGCATCCATCGATCGTCTCAAGAAGATCGAGGCGCTCAAGGGTTCGGCCGACTGGAACGGTGTTCCGAAGAAGGAACAATCCCGTTACGATCGTGAGCTCGGCAAGCTCAAGAGATCCCTGGGCGGGATCGAAGACATGAAGAAACTGCCGGGCGCTGTGTTCGTCATCGACACCGAGAAGGAGCATATCGCCGTCAAGGAGGCGAAGAAGCTCGGCATTCCGACGATCGCTGTCGTCGATACGAACTGCGATCCCTCCAACATCGGCTACGTCATTCCTGGCAATGACGACGCCATCCGCTCGATCAGGCTTTTCGCGCGACTGATCGCCGACAGCTGCTTGGAAGGCGCCCAGGTCTTCCAAGAGAGGCTCAGAGCCAAGGAAGTCGCTGACGCCGACAAGGTTGAAGAGGAGAAGAAGGTATCGCGGTTTGAGGGCGACATCGACCTTCAGGGCGTCGACATCGCTGACCTCGAGGCACAGGAGCAGCAGGCTGAGGCTGCCGCGGAAGGCGAGGCGGCTGCGGCTGCAGCGGCGACTACGCCTGCGACAGCAGCAGCCCCTGCTCCGGGCGCGACCCCTGCCAAGACTGAAGGCGCGAAGCGCGGCAAAAAGCAGAGCGGGTGTGCAATGGCTGAAATTTCTGCTGTAT
>CAYJTX010000423.1:0-3231 GCA_964372615.1 uncultured Bacteriovoracaceae bacterium
CGTTCGGATCGCAAGTGGTTTAGGGCAGACGGAAAATTATCCATGAGAGATTTAAGATGGCGTGTGTCACCCAGGAGGAAAACAACGCCTTCTTGAAATTCCTGGCTATGCCTCCTGAGGCTATGAAAACACCGCTGTAGACAAGCCCCGAAATCATAAGCTCAACCTTGGCTGGACTTTTAACGTGATAAAGCCCGAAAATAGCCGAGGATAACGCTGAGGCGACAATCAGAAAACTTGCCCTGGGCAAGTACCTAACGACGACGTAAAGTGGCATTAATCGAAAGATCACTTCTTCAAAAAGCGATTCCGTACCGGAAAGAAGCATTAAAAGACCTGTTCCTCCGGGCATTGCCTTGGGCTCAGGCCCTTGTATGAAGTCGTGCCACACCAAAGCATACTGAACCAACAGTGCGGCAGTCAAAACGCCTGCCCAAACCAAGCCCTTTGTTTCCTTTCCACCCCAGATTGGACGGTCAATCGTCTCCACGCCGAATTAGTACCACCAATTAGCCGCCAGTCATTTTTCAAATCTTTTCTGAGCGGCTGGCACTCGGAAGGTTTTTGCGAAACCGCGCTTCAGACCCAGTACGCTAGCTCCGCACGACGGCGAACCAGAGCGCTCCGACCGCGAACGGGATGGCGAGGAACGAGCTGAACAGGACCCGCTGCCAGAAGCGGATGCGCGGGTCGTCGAGCGGTGCGCCTGAAACTGTAGCGAGCGCGCGCCGTCGTCCCTCGACGGCGACGATGGCCACGCCGTTGGCGGCGATCACGGCCGCGGCGCAGAGGAGCTTCAGGCGAAGCCAGGCCGAGGCCTCGCTTGAGGCGATTCCAGCGAGACCGCCCCAGGCGTCGAGCAGATACCAGCCGGTCACGAGCGTGCCGAGGAGCCCAGGGCCCTCGAGAATCCGGTCCATCCAGCCGTGCAGCTCGATGAAGAGGCGCTGCCGCTCGGCTCGTTTCTCGAACGCGAGCATCGTTTCCACGACGATCTCGGCCGAGGCCGATCCGAGCCAGACGATCACGAAAATCAGGTGCGCGAAGATCAGCCATCGTGGAGACATGAATCAGCTTCCGCGATACGTGGAGTAGCCGAAGGGGCTGAGGAGCAGCGGGACGTGGTGGTGATCCGCCGGCTGGGTGATCTCGAACTCGACTGTCACGCGGGGGTAGAAGCTGGCGACGCCGCGCGACTGGAAGTAGCCGCGGACTTCGAAGTCGAGGCGGTACGCGCCCGCGGGGAGGCGGCTTCCGCGCTCGCGCAGGCCCTCGAGTCGGCCGTCGCCGTCGGTGACACCGGCGCCGATCTCGGCCCAGGCGCGCGTCTTTTCGTCCCACTGCGAGAGCCGGGCCGCGACGCCGCCGGCGGGCTTGCCGCTCGAGACGTCAAGGATGTGGGTGGTGACCGGACTGCGGCCGCTCATGAGGGACCTCCTGGGGACGGGACGCCAAGCAGCTTGGCGAGCCGGATCTCGGTGATGCGGGCGTGCTCGCCCGCCGCTACGCGGAGCTCGTGCTCCGGGGTGTTGGAGAGGCGGCCCTCGAGGATCGCGAGGAGCTCGTCGGCCGACTTCCCGGTCGCGCAGACGAGGTAGACGTGCCTGAAACGTCGCTCGTAGTCGGCGTTCAGCCGGGCGAGGCGGTCGCGAGTCGCGGAGGCGGCCGAGTCCATGCCGCTCTGCTCTTCGCGGCTCCAGGCGTTGTCACGCGAGCCTCCTGGCTCGACGCCGCCCCGGTCGCCGATCCGGGGATGGGCCGCGAATGCCTCGAGCCAGTCCTCGCGGCCGAGTCCGTCCCAGGTCTCGCGGGCGCCGCGGAGGAGGGCGTCGAAGGACTGAAACGGCCTTTTCGCGACGAGCGCGGCCGCCCAGCGGCGAGAAGCGCAGCAGCCCAGGAGGTCGCGTTCGGCCTGGGGAGGCGGGCACATGTTGAGCTCGTCGAGGGTCATCCTGCTCTTACCCGCTCGCCTTCGGTGGGGCGATCCCGTCAGGTCCCGCGAAGGCGCGAAGCCGGCTCACTCCGCCGTCCGGATAGACGAGCAGCCTGAGATAGTCGCAGTGGAGAGCCTTCGCGGCCTTGCCGAGCTCCTTGTCAAAGGAGTGAATCCGGTCGGCGGTCAGCCGGGTGCGGGGCAAGAGCTCGACCCAGGAGAGGTCGGTCCGGTCGCGAAGCTCCCGCGCGGTGAGCGTGCGGGAGGGGTGGGCGAGCACCTCGAGAGCCGCCTCGTGGGGGAAGTTCCCCTTGAAATGGGCCGTGTCGATCTCGACGCGGGAAAGCCGGGCGCTCGCGCCCAGGCGCACGACGATCCAGTCGTGCCCGGGGCCGCGCCGCCGGCGGGTCTCCCAGCCATCGCCCATGGTCACGGCCTTTCCGGGCAGGATCAGGTTGTCCTTGGGGCCGAAGAAATGATCGGACGCCGCGACGACCTCGCCCCCGTGGCTCGCGCAGGCCACGTCGAGCTCTCCGCTCCCGGCGCCGGATAGCAGCGTCTTCCAATCCGGGCAGGCCTCGCCGTAGGCGCGAAGGCGTGCCACGCCGCCATCCGGGTAAATTCTGAGACGAAGGTGCGTGTAGCGTCGCCGGTCGGCCACGGCGAGCAGGTTGTGGCTTCCGCCCTGGAGGGGAGTGAGTGGCACGACCTCCCGCCACTGGGCGCCCTTCGCGTCCGGCTCGGCGCACTCGGCGGCGTCGACCGCGACGCACTCCGGAAAGTTGCCGACGAAGAACGAGGTGTCGATGTCGAGCCCGTGGAGCGAACCGGGAATGCCCAGCTTCAGCACGCACCAGTCGTGGGACTCGGCGTCGACCCCGCGCTTTCGGCGGCTCTCCCAGCCGTCCATCCACTTGCCGCGGTCCGTGAACTTCTCGGACAGGAACACGGCCGGCTCCCGCTTGAGGAGGTTTTCCTTCGACGCGAAAAAGTCGTCGCTGCAGGAGAGGGCGGATCCTCCCACGTGGTCGCAGGCCAGGTCGAGCAGGCGGGTGTAGGGGACGTGGATCGTCATCTTTTCGGCTCCTCCGCCATTGGAACGACCAGGCGGCGGATCTCGCGGCCGCCCGCTGACTCCGGAAATCCTCGATTCACGTCGAAGACCCTGCGCCCCCGGACGTAGGTCGTGAGGACGCGGCCCTGAAGGCGCGTGCCCGCGTACGGCGTCACCGCGTGGCGGTGCAGGATGCTCGAGGGAGATACGACGAATGAGGCTTCGGGGTCCCAGAACACGAGGT
>CAYJTX010000424.1:0-3205 GCA_964372615.1 uncultured Bacteriovoracaceae bacterium
TGCATTCAAACGGCTCGAGATGGCCGTTGAATGCAGCCTCGCTCATTCTGGGCCATCGAGAAAAGCGATCCCATCAAGAAGAAGGGGATCTCAAGGGTTTCCTGGCTCCACTTCTCGTAGGCGCGCAGCGCGCGCGAGAGCAGGCGGGTCCATACAAATGCACCGCATCTTGCTCCACCTGATTCCCCAGCCCACTCAAAACCCTGAAGAACTCTTTTTCCTGTGCGAGGCGGGTTCTGGAACATTCCTCAGTTTCATGAGGAATTTTATGGAACATTCCTCAGTTTCATGAGGAACTAGACAGATCCGCCCCAGGCGGCTGGAGGACCGGATGGCAGCGCGAAAGAGATACCTCGAGGACGCGATCCTTTCCGACGCGCTCGAGACCGGGAAAATGGCTTTCATCTCCGGCCCACGCCAGTGCGGGAAGACCACGCTTGCGGAGCGCCTGCTGCAGGCAACAGGCTGCCAGGAAAACTACTTCAACTGGGACGACGAAGACTTTCGCCGGCAATGGCTCCGCTCTCCCAAGGGCCTTGCCGAGCAGCTTCGAGTTCCGGAGGCCGGACTTCCCCTGATGGCCTTCGACGAGCTTCACAAGCATCGCCACTGGAAGAATTCCCTGAAGGGCTTTTACGACCTGAATCGGAAACGAGTCAGGATTCTCGTGACGGGGAGCGCCCGGCTGGACGTCTATCGCAAGTCGGGCGACAGCCTGGTGGGTCGCTACCTCCCGTACCGGCTCCACCCGTTCACGCTCGGTGAAACAGCGCAGGTCAAGCCACCCCCAGCAGGCGAATGGCCGCGCCCGAGCGCCTCGGACTTCAAGGTCGAGGACCTGCTCGAGCTCGGCGGGTTTGCGGAGCCCCTCTTCTCCGCGAGCAAGCAGAAGGCGGAACGCTGGTGGCGAATCTACCGGGACCAGCTCATTCGGGAGGACCTTCGCGATCTCAAGGCGGTGAGGGACCTCAACCTCGTCTCCGCGCTGGTCACGCTGCTGGCGGATAAGGTCAGCGGCCCGCTTTCCTACGCAAGCCTCCAGGAAGATCTCAAGGTCGCGTTCGCCACCGCGCGGGACTGGGTCGAGGCCCTGGAGAGCCTCTACTTCTGCTTCCTCGTCCGTCCGTACTCGCGAAAGATCGCGGGCTCCCTGCGAAAGGAGCCCAAGCTCTACTTCTATCACTGGGCGGCCGTGAAAGACCCGGGCAAGAAGCTCGAGAACATGGTCGCCTGCCACCTGCTCAAGTCCTGCCACGCCTGGACGGACCTCGCCTTCGGCGACTTCCGCCTCTGGTATCTGAGAGACAAGCACAAGCGGGAGGTCGACTTCCTGGTGACCCGGGACGAGAGGCCCTGGCTCCTGGTCGAGGTGAAGTCGTCGGATCGCGAGCTGTCTCCCACACTGGCCCACTTCACCGAGCTTCTCAGGCCTGAGCTCTCCGTCCAGGTGGGGGGCCCGGGGCCGAAGCAGAAGAGGGCCCAGCTTCTCGCTCACGGGCGGGTACAGAGGCTCGACGCGGAGACCTTCCTCAGCGCACTGAACTGACCGGCCGCAATGCGTCGTCGTGCGGGCGGATCAGGACCAATAGGTCCAGGGAACCAGGCCGATCTCTCTTCCATTGTCTAGAATAAGCCACGCTCTCCCATCCAAATTCCCAGCCGAACCGTGGGGTCTGTGAGATTCAGAACGGGTGGGTTGAGAACCCGATTCGATCGTTGGATGTCGAGACTCCATGCCTGTTCGAACACTGTCACGGCAGCTACATCGTCGGTTAAAATGCCAGCTTCGCCATTATGTTCAAAGCTTCGGGCAGTGAAGTTATGAGACCCGACCAATAATGTCGTGCCATCGATGAGCATTGCCTTCGCGTGGAGGGTTGTGCCGGAATATTCGCGCAATTCAATTCCTGCGGCGAGCAGCTCGCCGTAACCCGCTATCGAGGCCGCCACCGGAAGCGGCCCGAGATCGTTGTCGATCGCCGAATTGGTCATCACGATCACGCGGACTCCACGCCTAGCAGCCGCTAGCAACGCTGCCCGGAACCGTGGAGGGGGGATCAGATACGGCGCATAGACGAGGAGGTTTGATTGGGTCGCGTCCACGAGTGAGACGTACAGCTCCGAAAATGGATCCACACTCTCAAGACGCTGGTAGGGTTGAGAATAGAGTAATACGGCGGCGGAGTTCCCAGGTCTCCAGTCGGGGACCGGCGTCAATGGGATGGGGGGATGCTCCCAGTTCGGCCGCGCCGGCCCCTCATAGCCCGTCATGATGCCGTCAACGTTAGCGAACGAGCGCCGCTCCTTCTCTGACATCCAGTTCCAGGTCTCATCGAATCGGGCTTGCACTCGGGACGCAAGGGGGCCCTCGATATGAAGCTCAAGGTCGTGCCATGGCTTTTTCTCACGCCCCGACATGTATTCGTCACAGATGTTTGCACCGCCGACGATCGCACGGTAGCTGTCGATGACCATGATCTTCTCGTGCACCCGGTCGTTCACCTCACTGAGGTCCCAGGATGGGGGGGTGAAGACAAGCGGCCGAATGCCGGCTGCACGCAAGATCGCGAAGCTCTTCGCATGCGGGTAAATGTTGAAGAAATCGACTATAATTCTAACTCGAACTCCGCGGGCCGCCGCTGCGGCGAGCTCGCGCGCAATGCTGATTCCCGAGTCATCGTCGCACCAGAGGTAGGTCGTGAGCTCAATGTTGCGGCGTGCACGTCGAATTCGCTCAAGGCGTTCAGGATAGTATTGGACGCCGTCGACTAAGAGACTGACCCGATTCTGCTGGGTTACTCTCTGGGGGGCTGGTCTGGTTGGGTGCGATGTTTTTCGACTTCAAGGGGGTGGGTCATGCAGCCTGCGCTACGTCCGTGATGAATTGCTGTAGGCACCCAGATGCTGTACCGCTCCTTCCGGATCGCAAGCTGGATCTACCTCAGAAGGGGGTGAGGTCCACAGCCGTGCGACCGGGTTTCATGGCGGGCGTTGCGCAGGATTGCCGGTTCCGTGGTGCGACGTCAAATTCTTAGACACATCGATTCGTGAGGGTTCTGCTGCAAAGACCGTAATAGCAAGCAATTAGATAAAGAATGTGAGGCATGGCACTGTGTCCTGTCCGGGCTCGTTCGACAGTAAAAGTGTAAGAATTTAAGATAGGTTTCCTGTCGATTAGCGGTGCAAGCCGCTGATTTCACAGCAT
>CAYJTX010000425.1:0-3202 GCA_964372615.1 uncultured Bacteriovoracaceae bacterium
ATGTTCGAGAGCCCGTCTCTCGGACTGCTGCCCGTCGCCTTTCTCGACGACGACCCGGGCAAGATCGGACAGCCCGTAAGCTGGCGTGGCGGCCCCAAGGAGGGCCTCAAGGTCTTGGGAGGCGAGGAGCTGCTCCACGGCGCGAGGGCCGCCGGAGTCGAAATGGTCATGGTTTCGTTGCCGTCGGCGAGCTTCGAACGCAACCAGAGGCTGGTGGAGATCTGCGTGGCGGAAGGCCTCGAGTACTCGATCGTGCCCAACTCCTACGAGCGATTCATCCAGAACGTCGAGCTTTTCGAGATCGGGGGCATTCCGATCCTTCGGCGCCGCGAGAGCCGGGTCAGCGTGTATTACCTGGTCATGAAGCGCCTCCTGGACTTCCTGCTCTCGGCGGTTTTCATCACTGTTCTTTCGCCGCTCTACCTCATCCTGGGCCTGGCCATCCGGTGGGAGTCCCCCGGGCCCGTGATCTTCAAGCAGAAGCGGGTGGGCCTGAACGGCCGCGAGTTCAGCTTCTACAAGTTCCGGAGCATGTTCACCGATGCCCCCAAGTACGCCCCGACGCCCTCCGACTCGGCTGACCGACGCATCACGAAGGTGGGGCGGTGGCTGAGGCGCACCAGCCTCGATGAGCTCCCCCAGCTCTTCAATGTCCTGCGCGGCGACATGAGCCTCGTCGGACCGCGGCCGGAGATGCCCTTCATCGTCGAGGGCTACACTCCCCTGCACCGCAAGCGCCTCGAGGCGAAGCCGGGCATCACCGGAATCTGGCAGATCAGCGCGTTCCGGGGAGAGCCCATTCACCAGAACATCGAGTATGACCTGTTCTACCTCGAGAACCGCTCGATCCTGCTGGACGTCGCCATCATCATCAAGACCGCCCTCTCCGTCGTGAGGGGAGTCGGGGCCATCTGAATACGAACGTCTTGGAGTGGGTCGCCGCGGTCATCCTGGGCGCGGGAGTCCTTCCCTCCCTGACCGCGCTCTCGCTGGGCCTGCAGAGCGCCATTCCCGCCGCCTACAAGCTGACTGGCCCGATCAACGTACTCAAGCTCTCCGCGCCGCTGCTCCTCTTCTTTCTCTGGAGCGCCCGCGCGCGCCTGAGGCCCCGGCTTCTCGGGGTCCTTGCCCTGGCCATCAGCATCGGAACGGCCTCGGTCATCGCGGCGGGGACTCCGTGCCGGTTTCCGACCGGCCTGCTTCGAGAGTGGTTTGTCCTCTGCCTGGGTCTCGTCGCCGCGCTCTGTGTTTTCGTCTTACCGGAGCGTAAGCGCGTGGGCGTGCTCGCGATCTGGTTCGCGGGAATCTACGGAAGCGCCGCCCTCGAGGGACTCGCCCCGTCCGCGATCGACTGGCTCTATGCGCGGATCTTCGACCCCATGACCCGCGACTACGACGTTTCGGAGGTCGGCCGGCGGGTTCTCACCGGAGTCTACGGACGCCAGTCGATGGCCAAGCTCCTGGCCTGGACTCCCTGGCTCCTGATCGCTCTCGCGCCCAGGCGGGTGCTCCTGGACCGCCGCTGGCAGCTCGGCCTGGCCGGCACCGCCATCGCCTCCAGCGCGCTCATCCTCGCGACGAGCCAGCGCGGGCCCCTCGTCGGATCGCTCCTGGGATGGTCGGCGTTCGCGCTCTACTGCGGAATCCGGCTCAAGGACTGGCGGGCCGCCGGTCTGACCGCGTCGGCCGCGATCGTCAGCCTCTCCCTGACCGCGGCTCTCGCCCCTCGAGACCTGGTCGAAACCCGGGTGCGATCTCTTTTCGGCATCTCGAACGACACCCGATTTGCCACGATCGCGGATGGAAACAGGGACTTCCGCCTCGCCATGACCCGGTTTTCCCTGCGGGTGATCGCGGAGCACCCGTTCGGTCACGCGTGCATCACCACCGAGGAGTTCACCCGGGCGGGAATCACCAACTACCAGCACGCGCATAACCTGATCCTGCAGCAGCTCCGCTCGCTCGGCTGGGCGTGGGGCGCGACCCACCTCGCGCTCTGGCTGGCCGCGCTCGCGGGCGCCTGGCGCAGAAGGTCCGTCGAGGGCGCGGCGCTCGCCGCCGGGATCGTCACGGTTCTCGGGCTCGGCGTTTTCGACCACGCCTGGCAGGTCCTCAATCACGCGATGATGCTTTGGCTCTTCATCCTGTCGGGACTGGATCCGCTGCTGGGGCAGCCTTCCCCGGCGACGCGCTGAAGGCCAGCCCCATCCCCCAGAAAAGCCAGAGAAGGGCCGACCCGCGCGGGGTCTCGAAGCCGATATTGAAGAACGCGTGGAGCATCCCGTTCAGCGGCACCACCCAGACCAAAAGCTCCGTCAATGAAGGAGTGTTTTCCCGCAAGAATCGAAAGCCCGCGCAAACCCAGGCGATGAGCATCCAGGCGAAAAGCAGCGAGCCGATGACGCCCATTCGAGCCAGGATGCTGAGGTAGGAGTTATGCGGCCCGCTGACCGGAGGGTTGCCGACTCCACCCCAGCCCCCGGTGTTCGGGACTCCCACCGTGAGATACGAAGGAATCTCCGGGAGGAAGCCCACCCCCACGAGCGGCCTCTCCTTCCAGTCGTCGATGGCCTGGCTCCAGCAGAACGAGCGAAAGCGCAACTGAAACCGCTGCGGGGTCTCCGGGCTCGGATCGTCGTCGGAGTGCTCCATCGAGCTGAAGAAAGCCCCCAGAAACCCTTTCCAGATCCCGAAGCGACTATCGAGCGCGCTGGCCCCCGAGGTCAAAACGAAGCCGCTGAGGAAGATCGCGACGACGGCGGCGGTCAGCTTGGCCGCCCGCGCCGGGTGCCGCGCCCGGACCTGAAGCAGGAAGGGCACGACCAGTAGGTCGGCGAGGATCAGAAGCAGGGACGTTCGCTGCATCCTCCCCAGGTACATCTTCCAGTAGGGAGCGAAGCTCAGGAAACCCAGGATCACCAGAACAGGCCAGGAGTGAAGCGGAGTTCTCTTTCCCCCGTGGATGCGGCCATCGAGCAGATAGAGAAACGGCAGCACCACCAGCGACCCCAGGCTGATGTTATCGGGATTCGTGAGGCCGGGCAGCGCCGTCGCGGTGCCCAGCAGGAGAGCCCACGCGATCCAGCGGATGTTCCCCCGCTCGAACCGGCCGATCCAGAGCCCGGCGAAGATCCAGAGGGCCGGATACACGAAAAGGATGCAGTGCTGGAGCGTTCGCGCAAGCGAAGGGGCGGGCGTCGAA
>CAYJTX010000426.1:0-3200 GCA_964372615.1 uncultured Bacteriovoracaceae bacterium
AGTTCAGCAAGGCTGTCATGGCCGATTTCGACGCGGCGATCGCGCGACTCGAGGAGATGGGTCAGCGGAAGGAAATCGATGCCCTCCTCGTGGTTTCTGGGAAGGCCGGGAATTTCATTGCCGGCGCCGATCTCGAGATGATCCAGGCGACCCGGACGGCCGAGGAGGCCGAGTCGCTCTCCCGGATGGGGCAGAAATTCCTCGACCGCTGGGAAGACCTGCCGTTCCCGACCGTGGCGGCGGTCAACGGTACGACGCTCGGTGGCGGCTGCGAGTTCACGCTGGCCAGCACGGCGCTGGTGATGTCGAACGATTCCTCGGCGAAAATCGGCCTGCCCGAGGTGATGCTGGGGGTGATTCCCGGAATGGGGGGATGCGTTCGTCTTCCCAGAAAGGTTGGGATCGCGACAGCGCTCGATTTGATCCTGACCGGTAAGACGTTGAGCGGGGAGCGAGCTTACCGCGCCGGACTAGCGGACGCACTCTTGCCGAAGGAGAACTTCAACGAAGCCGCTCTGAAGTGGGTGAAGGCGAATCACAAGGCACTTCAGGCTGGCGAGCGGCTTGGCAAGGAGCCGAAGCTGGGTGGAGTGGGAGGGCCGATGGGCACTCTCATGGAAAAGACTCCGCTCGGACGGGGCCTGATGTTCAAGAAAGCCCGAGAAGGCGTGATGTCCAAGACTCGCGGGCATTACCCGGCGGTCCTGGAGGCACTTGATGTCGTTCAGGAAGCAGGTGGTTCGTTCGGCGCCCGCGTGAAAGGCGCTTCGCGCGATGTGGCGATGGCTCGGGAGGCGAAGGGCTTCGGTAAGTGCGCGGCCACGGACGTGTCAAAGAGCCTGATCCGGATTTTCTTTCTGACGGAGCAGGTGAAGAAATCGCGCGGACTTCCCGCGGGAACAGAGGTGGAAGTACGGTCCGTTCGTTCAGGGGGTGTGCTGGGCGCAGGTGTCATGGGCGGAGGCATCGCCCAGCTGCTTGCTGATAAGGGCATCCCGGCGCGGATGAAGGACCTCAACAGCCAGGCACTGGCTCTCGGGACAGGCGCGGCCGCCAAGATCTTCAAGAAGCAGGTCCAGAAGAAGAAGATCAATTCCCGCCAGTATCTCCAGAAGATGAACCTGATTGCCCCCGCGCTCGATTACGCTGGTTTTAAGTCAGTCGATGTCGTTGTCGAAGCCATCATCGAGAAAATGGAGATCAAGAAGAGCGTTCTCAAGGACCTCGAAGGCAATGTGCGGCTGGATTGCATCATTGCGTCGAACACATCGTCTCTGTCCATTAGCGAAATGCAGAGCGTAATGCGGGTTCCTGAGCGATTCGTGGGGATGCACTTCTTCAATCCGGTCCACCGCATGCCGCTCGTCGAAGTGATCCGAGGCAAGAGCACGTCTGACCAGGCGGTCGCCAGCGTTTTCCAGTTCAGCAAGCAGCTCGGTAAGACACCGATCGTGGTCAAGGACGCGCCGGGCTTTCTGGTCAACCGCCTGCTCATGCCATACCTGAATGAGGCGGCCTGGCTTCTCGCGGATGGCGTGCCGATCCCCGAGATCGATGATGCGCTCCTGGAGTTCGGGATGCCGATGGGCCCGATGGAGCTCATAGACGAGGTGGGAGTCGACGTGGGCGAGAAGGTCGCGCACATCCTGCACGACGCCTTCGGAGCGAGGATGCAGCCGGCGCCGTTCAATGCGAAGGTGGTCGAGTCGGCGCGCCTGGGAAAGAAGAACGGAAAGGGCCTATACACCTACGACGCTCAAGGCCGAAACAAGACGCTGGACCCTGCCGTTTACTCGATTCTCGGTATCACGCCGGCGCCTGGCGGAGTGACTCGTGAAGAGATTGTCGAGCGGTGCGTGCTGCCGATGATCAATGAGGCGTCGCGCTGTCTGGAAGACGGCATCGTGGCGACGGCTTCCGATGTGGATCTCGGGATGATCATGGGTACGGGGTTTCCACCCTTCCGGGGAGGTCTGCTGAGGTACGCGGACTCTCTGGGTGCGAGGACGCTCGTGGAGCGCCTGAAGAAATACGAAGCCCGATTCGGAGCCCGCTACGAGCCGGCCCGCGCGCTGATCGCCCGGGCGGAGCATGGGCAAAAGTTCTATCCGGCCTGAAATGACCGAGAGCTCGGACGGCGGTCCGCTCCGGCATCTCCTGGCCAGCCCTTGGACTGCTTGGGTGGGGTTCCGCTACCTCAGGTCCAAGAAGAATTCGCGCTTCCTGAGCTTCATCACCTTGATTTCGGTAGTGGGTGTCGCGCTTGGCGTCACTGCGATGATCGTGGTCCTTTCGGTGATGGACGGCTTCGAGATGGAGCTGAAAAAGCGCCTCATGTCGACCGATCTGCACATCCTGCTCACCCCGACTTCCGAGGCACAGGGCTTCGACATGGGATTCGTTCCGAAAGGCGCGCTCGACGAGACCGTTTTCAACGATCTTCGCGCAGCGGGGGCGATCGAGGATCTCTGGCCGATGGTGACTACGGAAGCAATCCTCAAGACCGGGCGCAAGGTGAGCGGCGTCGTGGTGAAGGGCGCGAGCGCTGAGCGACTGGAGAGACTCAAGGCCCAGGTCGTGGAGTCCGCCGAATCGAAGATGCTCAGCCAGCGCGACGGACTGGGCACGGTGCGCATGCCAAGTCTTTACGTCGGTCAGGAGCTGGCTTATGAGCTCGGCGTCATTCCTGGGGATCTTGTGACGCTCATTTCTCCGACCGAGACCGAGGGCCCTCTGGACACTGTTCCGCGGATGAAGAGATTCGCGGTTGAGGGTATTTATCGCTCGGGTCTGCCGGAGCAGGAGATGCACACCGTGTACGCCACGCAGGGGGCAGTGCGGGCGTTCCTGAAGCGGGCGGATGTCCTCTCTCAGTGGGAGATTACCGTGCCGGTATTCGACGATGCGCCTCGGGTGGCTCGGGAGCTCCGCGCCAAGGCTCCTGGCTTCCAGGTTCGAGATTGGATCCAGCTCAACTCGCACCTCTTCGCGTCGCTTCGACTTGAGCGAATCGCGATGTTCGTGATTCTCGCCTTCATCATTGTGGTGGCTTCGTTCAACATCGTGACCACGTTGACGCTGATGGTCCTCGAGAAAAA
Source organism: uncultured Bacteriovoracaceae bacterium (assembly GCA_964372615.1). Taxonomy (GTDB): domain Bacteria; phylum Bdellovibrionota; class UBA1018; order UBA1018; family UBA1018; genus CAYJTX01. Next base: position 3,099 of record CAYJTX010000426.1, read on the forward strand.
AAGGGAAATCGCGATTCTCAAGGCCATGGGGGCCCGACATGGACAGGTGGCCGCGATCTTTCTCGCGGAAGGCATCTTCATTGGAGTCCTGGGCGTTGGCGG
>CAYJTX010000427.1:0-3183 GCA_964372615.1 uncultured Bacteriovoracaceae bacterium
TGCTCCTACCGATTGTAGATTCGCCAAGGTATGTCGATAAATTCGGCCACGCCGCGCTTGTCGGCCGTGGAAACTTCGCGGATAGTCACGATTGCCATGGGCCAGGACCCTACCAGAGAGAGCTCCCTGCGAGAAGACTTCCGGCTCGACCCGGGGCTCACCTACCTGAACTCCGGCACCCACTCCATCGTGCCCAGCGCGGTTCTCGAGGCGGTTCAGCGCCACACCGCGGACTTCGAGCGGAATCCGACCGAGTCCCTCGTGAACGCCTGGACGCGGCTGTGGAGAATCCAGGAGCGCCTCGGAAGGTTTCTGGGCGCGGACCCGCGCGATCTCTTCCTGAGCCAGAACGTCACCCTTCCTCTCAACGCGATGATCCTCGGCTTGCCGATGCCGACGGGCCGCGACGAGATTCTTCTCTCGGATGCGGAGTACCCGGCGATCGCGAACGTCGTGAGATTTCGCGGGGAGCGGGACGGCGTTGGCGTGAGGACCTTTCATCTGCCTGGACGCAAGTCGGAGCTCGCTGGAGTGTCGGCCGAATCACTTGCCGACGCGGTCCTGAAGCAGGTCGGGCCAAAGACCGGGATCGTGGTCGTGAGCCACGTCCTCTACGGCAACGGGCTCACGCTGCCGATACCTGCCATCGCCAGGGGAGTACGCGACCGGGAGGCGCTCCTCGTCGTCGACGGCGCGCATGCGACCGGAGCTCTACCGCTCGACTTCGTGGCGTTCGAAGACGTCGCGGCCTACGCCGGCAACCTCCACAAGTGGATGCTCGGACCCAAGGGGACCGCCTACGGCTGGGTGAACCCCCGGCATCAGGAGACCCTCCGGGCGCCCTGGGCAGGTTGGACGACGTACGAATCCGCCTATCCCTTCGAGGAATTCGGCCACGGGAGCCGGTTCGCCGCGCGCTTTCTCATGTCGGCCTGCCAGGACTTCGCTCCGTTCTTCGCCCTCGAGGAGACCTTCGACTTCTGGCGCCGGCACGGGCAAGAGAACATCCGATCGCGGATCCGCGGGCTGCAGCGCCACGCCCGGGCCACCGCGGACCGGCGCCTCGGCTGGGAGTGCTGCTCTCCCTCCGAAGAGAGCCTCTGGGGCCCGCTCCTGTCCTACGAGGTGCCGGCCGAGATCGAACGCGAAGGGATGCACTTCATGGCGAGGGTCCTCCGAGAGCGGAATGTCCAGATCGTCACCTCGAGGCACCAGGGGCGCCTCGTGCTCCGCCTTTCGCCCCACGTCTACAACACGGAAGCGGAGATCGATCGGGGAATCGACGCTGTCGCGGAGCTGGCCGCGAGCCCGCCTTGACCGACCTGAGGTGCACGGGGCACTGCTGCCGCGGCTTCGCGCTCGAGAAAAGTCTCGAGGAGGTCTGGGCGGACTATGACCGCTGGCGCGAGGATCCGGCGTCCTCCACGATCCCCGACGTGCACCTGATCGCGCCGATGCTCGTGCCGATCAAGCCTCTTCGCGGCGAATGGCTCTACACCTGCAAGCACCTCCGGCCCGACGGCGACTGCGGCATCTACGAGCGCAGACCGCGGATGTGCCGTGACTTTCCGGGCGAGAAGCCCTGTCCCTTTCCCATCTGCTCGTCCCACGGAAGGAAGAACCCGCTCGCCCGGGCGGTCGCCTGGCTACGGACCTAGTGGGGTGAGTTCGTGGGATTGCCTGACGTTTCGTCAGCGAAACTCCCCTAGAGACGGTTCCACCGAATGGATTGGCTGACGAAATGTCAGGCAATCGTGCTCCATCGCCTCAAGAGTGAACGCCTCCCGGAGCAAGCGCCCACACGGGTGAGTCAGTAGTTCCCCTCATGTCGCCGGCGCAGGCGCGCGCCACGTTTGCCAGCCGCGAAGCCTTCTGGGTCTATCAGTGGCTGCTGCACACCGGGTCGAACCTATCGGCCTCGGAGCTGGCGACGCGCCCTCGCCTCGGGGAGTCCGAAGTTCTAGAGGCTTGACGCTCCTCTTGAGACACCGGCCGCTCCGAAAGGGGCGGGACGGCCGATACTTCAGCCCGCACTTCGAAACAGATGTCAGCCAGCCGCCCGGAGCCCTCGACAAGGAAGACCTCATACGCATCCCCGGGACGAGACACGAGTTCCCGCCGTGTGCGGGTTTCTCCGCGAGGCGCTGCATAGGAGCTATGTTTACCGGGAAGGGCGCCGCGTGCGGCCGGGGCGCTTCGTCAGCGTCGCGTATCGAGTCGCGACCTACGGAAAGGTCCGCTAGCGCACCAGCGTGCTGGGGTAGCTTCCGGGCTCGGCCGAGCAGCTCATGGCCGCGGCCGTGTCGACCTTCGCCTGCACCGTGAGGCCGTCGGCCGAGAGCCTGAACCAGGCCACGTACGCGCCGTTGGAGTAGCGGGCGGCCGACGCGTGACCCAGGACCAGAGCCGCGAGCAAAAGCGCCAGCCTCATTCGACCACCGTGACGGTGACCGTGACCACGGGATTCGTCGGCCCGGCGTTGCCCCGTCCTGGCCGCAACCGACGACGTAAGCGGCGCCCCCCATGGCAATGATTACCATGGCAGCCATCAGTAGGAGACGCCGACTCTGCCTCTCATCCCCAGCGGCGTGATGTGATCGATATCCAGGCGATACTGCGAGTTGCAGCGTCGGCTCTTCACTGCCGCGGGCAGGTGGACCCTCCGGCCGGCCGGAAGCGGACGCTTGATTTCCACCGCCGCTGCGGCGGTAAGCGCGGTGTCTGCGTCATGGCTGAGGCCTTTCTTCGTTTCAAGGCGCGTCAGCTCCTCATCGGCCAGGTGCGCAAGCAGCTCGGCATAGGAAGCCTCGGACCTGGCATGTGCGAGCAGGCGCTTCAGGCGTTGGAGCTTCCCGTAAAGCCCGGCACTGACCACGATCCTGAGCTCGCGCTCGCGCGGCAGCGCCTCGGGCGAGATATCAAAGAGCGCCTTCTCGCACTCCCGCTGTGAAAGCGACTCGACCTGGGCGACGAGCTTCCTCGGATCGGGCTTACGGCCCAGCTTCTTCTCCGCCTGCCGGAAGGTCTGAACCTTCGCAGCGTTGCTGAGCGAGAGCCTGCCGCTCTCGAGCGCGGCCTTGGCCTCTGGCACGTCTCGCACCAGGCGCATTGCCTGAATCCGTCTCTGGGCCGCGCCTTCGCTCAGGCCCAGCCGCGCGCCGAGTTCAGCGTAGCGGATGCTGC
>CAYJTX010000428.1:0-3182 GCA_964372615.1 uncultured Bacteriovoracaceae bacterium
GGTCGCAGGAACCAAAATACCTAACGAAGTAGAACTAGCCTTCGGATGGCGCGTCGCCGAAGCCGAGCTCCTCGGCGATGATCACGAGCGGCCAGCCCCGCGCCTCCTCGAGGGTCGCCGCCGAGTAGAGGCCGACGAGGGCGCTCAGGGCGAGCTGTGGGCCGCCGATCGCGGCGGGGATCAGGACAGGCGCGAGCCAGCCGGGGCCATCCCATCCCAGGGCGATGAAGACGAGCGCGGCCGCACCCGCCAGCCACGATAGGACTGTGAGCACGATGCCAGCTGCGAGCGCCAGGTAGAGCGGCCTCTTCGAGAAGGAGACCAGCGCGGAGAGGAACTGGGCGGCCGGCGCCCCCCCGAGGAGCGGAAAGTGGCCGCGGCCCGCGAAGCGGGGCTGGCGTTCGTACTCGACCCACGCCCGATTGAAGCCGACCCAGGACGCCATTCCTCGAACGAAAGGAGTCGCGTCGCGCAGCTTCAGGACGGCGTCGGCCGCACGGCGCGAAAGGAGCTTGAAGTGACCGGCCTCGACCGTGACGAGGGGGAAGGCCCAGTGGAGGGCCTGGTACCCGATCCGCGTGATGAGGGTCTTGAGAAAGCTCTCTCCGATTCGCCTGCGGCGTACCGTGGAGACGACGTCGGCTCCCGTGTTCCAGCGCTCAATCAGCGAAGGAATGAGCTCGGGCGGATCCTGCAGGTCGCTGTCCATGAAGACGACCGCTTCTCCGCGCGCGCGCTCGAGGCCCGCGCGAGCGCAGCGATCATGTCCGAAGGGACGCGCGGTCGTGAGCACGCGAATGCGCGAATCCTTGCGGGCCGAGTCCCGGAGCAGCTCGAGCGAACGGTCGGTCGAGGCATCGTTGACGAAGAGCATCTCGTAGCCTACGCCCACCGGGTCCAGCGCTGCGCGGAGGCGGCGCAGAAGTTCCGGAAGGACCGCTTCCTCGTTTCGGAACGACAGGATGATCGATAGCCGCACTCATCCAGTATAGTGGCAGTATACTGAAATCATGAAGCCGTCGCTTCTCCTCGTGACTCCGCCCAGCCGGTCTCGGGTTTACCAGGGGCTGGCGACCGAGCTGGCAGCGATCGAGCCACCGGTTGCCTCCACGCTGCTCGCGGAGCGGGTGCGGAGGGAGGGCTACGGGGTCGAGATCCTGGACGCGGAGGCGGAGGGGTGGAGCCCTCTCGAGACGGCGCGGGAGGTGGTAGCGCGGCGATCAGCGGGTCGTGAGCCTCACGGCTCGACTCTCGTGGCCTTTGTTGTTTACGGGCAGCAGCCCTCCGCCTCGACCCAGTGCATGCCGGGCGCTCGCGAGGTCGCGGCACGCGTCAAGGAGCTGGCGCCGGATCTCCCGACGATCGTCCTCGGGACTCACGCCTCAGCGCTGCCGGAACGGACTCTTCGGGAGGAGCCCTACCGGTGGGTCGCCCAGGGCGAAGGGCTCGGAACGATCCTCGCGCTTCTCCAGAGCTTCGAAGGCGGGCGGGTGGACGAGGCGCGGGTGCCGGGTCTCTGGTACCGAGTGGACGGGGGCGTGGCCTCGAGTCCACCGGCGGCCAAGCTTCGCGATCTCGACCGCGAGCTGCCCGGCCAGGCCTGGGACCTCATCGAACTCCGGAAGTACCGCGCGCACAACTGGCACTGCTTCGACAGAGTCGATCGTCGCAGCCCCTACGCCTCGCTGCAGACGAGCCTGGGTTGCCCGTTTCGCTGCACGTTCTGCTGCATCAACGCACCTTTCGGATCCCCAGGGATTCGCTACTGGAGCGCGGACCACGTCATCGGTCAGATCGACATCCTCGTCCGGAAATACGGTGTCGAGACCCTCAAGATTCCCGACGAGATGTTCGTGCTGAGCGAGCCGCACGTGGCGGGAATCTGCGAGCGGATCATCGAGCGGGGCTACCGGCTCAATCTCTGGGCCTATGCCCGCGTGGATACCGTGAGGGAATCCCTGCTCGAGAAGCTTGAGCGCGCCGGCTTCCGCTGGCTCGCGCTGGGAATCGAGTCCGGCAGCAAGCTCGTCCGGGACGGAGTCAGGAAGGGCCGCTTCACCGAGACCGATATCGAGGGGGTCGTCGGAAAGCTGCGCGATCACCGGATTCGCGTCGTCGGCAACTACATCTTCGGCCTGCCGGACGACACCGCCGAGTCGATGCGAGCGACCCTCGACCTGGCCCTTCGGCTCAATACGGAGTGGGCGAATTTCTACTGCGCGATGGCCTATCCGGGCTCGGAGCTGTATCGCGTTGCGACCGAACGCGGCTGGAGGCTGCCGGATGACTGGCTCGGCTATTCCCAGCACGCGGTGGAGACCCTGCCCCTGCCGACCGAGACCGTCGCCGCGGGCGAAGTCCTGGCGTTTCGCGACCGAGCTTTCACCGAGTACTTCGAGTCTCCCCGGTATCTCGCCCGGCTTGGAGAGTGCTTCGGGCCTGCAGCGGTCGAGCACGTCAGAAATATGACATCCCTCCGGTTGGCCCGGAAGTTCACGGCGGGCTAGGCTTTCGCGCACGCGACGCTCCGCCGATAAAGCGATGAGCCGCCATGGTCATCACTCGCACGCCATTTCGAGTCTCGTTCTTCGGTGGGGGATCGGACTACCCCGCCTGGTACCTGCGCCACGGGGGCGCGGTGCTTTCGACCTCGATCGCCCGATACTGCCAGATCACCTGCCGCAGGCTGCCGGCGTTCTACAGTCATTCCATCCGCGTCGTTTACTCGCGGACCGAGACCGTCGCAACTGCCGCCGAGATTCAGCATCCGGTCGTTCGCGCGGTGCTCCTGGACCGAGGGATCCGGGGGGGGCTGGAGATCCATCATGAGGGAGAGATGCCTGCCCGCGCCGGAATGGGTTCGAGCTCGGCGTTCACCGTGGGGCTGCTTCACGCGCTGGAGGCGCTCGAAGGGCGCCGACCCTCTCCCGAGTGGCTCGCGCGCGAGGCCCAGCGGATCGAACAGGGAGTTCTGAGTGAGTCAGTCGGCTCCCAGGATCAGGTCGCGACCGCGTTCGGGGGTCTGAACCGAATCGACTTTTCGATGGACGGGACCTTTCGAGTGACGCCCCTCAAGCTTCCGGCCGAGCGGAGGCTCTCGCTCGAAAGGCGACTGATGCTCGTCTACACGGGCGTGTCGCGCTTCGCTTCTGAGATCGCCTCCCGACAGATCGAAGCGCTCG
>CAYJTX010000429.1:0-3176 GCA_964372615.1 uncultured Bacteriovoracaceae bacterium
ACCTGCGATATAGCGCTCCACATCTCGAGCCTCCCACGCGGCCACCCATCCTTCAAAGAACTGTCGCAGGGAAGAGCCCTGGATCCCCGGCTTGAGGTACTCCTCCCCCAGCTCGGGAAAGATCAGGATCGGCGTCAGGCCCAGGCGGATGTGCTTGCGGATGTCCCGAATCTCGTCGTTCTTCACGACGACGCACCCTTCGCTGTCGTAGTCTTTCTTCAGGCGGTCAGGCTCGTTCGTCGCATGGAGCATGATCGAGAAGCCCGTTCGGCCCGCGATCCGATCGTAGGCGTTCGGGTAGTCGAAGGCGAAGGCCATCGCGCCGAACTTCGGTCGCAGCTCCGGCGGAGCGAGACGCCGCTTGAAGATATAGATCCCCTCCGGGGTCTTGAGGTCGCCCTCATCCTCCTTGTCGCCTTTCACCTTTCCCAACGTCGCGTGGTAGGTCCGCTCGACCTTCAGCTCGCCGTCGACGTACGAGGCGACATGCACCTGGTTGGTCTTCTTGTCGACGAGGATGAGCGGGGTCGGCTTGGACACCGACGCAGCCACGGCCGAAGCCACCCCCATTCCGATCGCGAAACCGAGCGTGGCCACCATCGGGCCGAGTTTAGCACCGATCCGCGGCCCTGGGAATGCACCGGCCGAAGAGGCCGTACCCCTGCTGGAACGCCCTCCACCGAAAACCCCAGACCCGACGAAGGGCCTCGAGCACGATCCGACGATTCATCTTCGAACGGCCCACCTTTCGGTCCTCGAAGACGATCGGGAACTCTTTCATTCGAAACCCGCGCAGGAACGCGCGGTACTTCAGCTCGATCTGGAACGAGTAGCCGTCCGACCTGAGGCTGTCGATCTCGACACCCTCGACGACCCGCCTCTTCCAGCCGTTGAAGCCGCCCGTGAAGTCGCGAATCGGGGCCCCGAGAATGACTCTCGAGTAGAAAGACCCACCCTTGCTGAGAAGTCGCCGGCCCAGGCCCCAGTTGACGGTTCCACCGCCCGGAACGTACCGGGATCCGACCGCTACGTCGTTCCCCTCATCGCCGATCAGCCGCAGCATCGTCGCCAGGTAGCTCGGGCTATGTGAGAAGTCGGCCTCCATCTCGATGAACGCCTCATAGTCGCGCTCAAGACCCCAACGAAAGCCCGCCACGTAGGCCGTTCCGAGGCCCATCTTCGCAGGACGGTGAAGGACGTGGACTCGCGGATCTCGGGCGATGAGCGCATCGACCCGCTGGCCCGTCCCGTCCGGCGAGCCGTCGTCGACGACGAGTAGCTCGACCTCTCTCGGCGTCGCGGCCAGCACGGCTGTGACCAACGGCTCGATATTCTCGATTTCGTTGTACGTGGGAACGACGATCAGCGATTTCAAAACGGAATGTCGTCTTCCGTGAACGAGGGCTCGGCCCCGCCGGGCCGCTGGGCCGGGGGCGCTCCGCCAAACGCTCCGTCGTCTGCGCGCGAGCCATTCGGCTCGTTGCCACGCGAGCCTCCCAGCTCGTTTCCACGCGAGCCGTTCGGCTCGGCTGCCGCGTACGGCGTATCTGCCGCCGACCTCGCGCCACGCTCGGCACCCGCGCCCGCACCCGCGCCCGCGCCCAGGAATTGCACGGTCTGGGCATTCACCTCAGTCGTGTACTTGGTCTGGCCGTCCTTATCCTGCCATTGGCGGGTCTGCATCCGGCCCTCGATGTAGACCTGGCGACCCTTCGTCAGATACTGACTACAGAGCTCGGCAAGCTTGTTCCAGGCGACGATCCGGTGCCATTCCGTGCGCTCCTGCTTCACCCCCGCTTTGTCGGTCCAGCTCTCGTTGGTCGCGACGCTGAAATTCGCGACTGCAGCACCCGAAGGCGTGTAGCGCACCTCGGGATTCTGCCCCAATCTCCCCACCAGAATCACTTTGTTTACGGACATAGGCCCGGTCTAGCGTCGGCCCACTCAGGCGTCAAGCGTCCGGTTCCGTCGAAGTCTTCTCCGCCGACGCCACCTGGACCACCTTCGAATCCGATACGCCAGGATTCTCAGGATAGGGCAACCCGAGGTCGGCGAAGCGTTTCCTCCAATGAGTCTCGACGCGGGCACGCGCCCGCTGTGCGTCCACCAGGCAGAGATACGCGTCAAAGCCGCACTGCGGGCATTCGACCGAAGCTCTCACACGGGTGCGGTGCGTGATTTCGAAAATCGCCCAGAGAGGAATGAACGAAACCAGACCCTTCCAGCCGAACCAAGGCCAGGCCAGTAGCGCGATGACCGCGGCCGTCAGCCCGATCTGGAGGTAATGCCGGGGGGTCCCCGCCTCGGGTCGTTCCGGCAGGGCGCGCTGCGCCCGGCAGAGCGGACAGTAAAAGGACCAGACCTCGCTGGATTTCCGTTTCCAGGCAGTTTTCTTGAGAACACTCGAAAGATCCATCTTTAGTACCAGCGAGCTTCATGCTCGACGTCCCAGCGAGCTTCATACTCGGCGGACTCCCAATTCTTAGTTTGGCGCGAAGGACGTCCAGGAGGTAGTCAGAATCGCATGTCTTTGCCGAAGTCCTGGTCCTGGTTCACAGACCAGGCGATTACGCATTTAGTCAAATCACGCTACAGCCCTCAGGCGGGGTGGCGGGACAAACCGTTCTCGGACCCCGATGCGAGGTTTTTCCTGAAGGGTATTCGTGAGCTGTCAGCGCTGTACACCGAGGACCGCCCGGAAAGGATGGGGAGCTACTTACGGCAACCGAAGTTCCGCTCCTCGTATCTCCTCTACTTCCTCCCACTGCAGGCCGCCAAATTCTCGACGCTCTACTCGCTCCATCAGAGCTCGATCCTCCCCGCGCTCGAGGCGGTCGCAAAGGCCGGCGAGCCCTTCCGCATTCTGGATCTGGGCGCCGGGCCCGGGACAGCGTCCCTAGCCTTCCTGCTCTGGCTGCACGAACGAATCGGGGAGGGCGAATTTCCCGGCATCGAACTGGAGTGGGTGGACACCGACGCAAGAATTCTGGAGGACGGCCGCTTCCTTCTCGAGAAGTTCCAGCAGCAGTTCCCGCGACTGGCCGGGCGAGTGCGACTCAAGCTTACCGTTGCGCCCTGGTGGACGGCGTCAGCTTACAGATCGGGCTCCAACTGGTTGCTCCTGGGCAATATTATGAACGAGTCTCGGCCGCGCGATCCCGCCAGCGCCCTTCGGT
>CAYJTX010000430.1:0-3132 GCA_964372615.1 uncultured Bacteriovoracaceae bacterium
TCGTCATCGCGCTTTTCGGGCTCACGATCGCCACCGCTGTTGAGTTTGTGCGCCACCCGTAGGACAGGATTTAGGGCATGACCGGCACCGACCTCCTTGCCTTCCTTTGCCGCCATCGCCTTTGCGTTCAGGCATCAGTCTCCGCGGAGGGCGCACCTCAAGCCGCTGTCGTCGGCTTCGCGGTGAGCGACGACCTGGAGATAGTCTTCGACACCCTCGGCACGACACGGAAGATGCAGAGCCTCCGCCGGGATCCTCGGATCGCGCTCGTCGTCGGCTGGGACGAAGAGCAGACGGTTCAGCTCGAAGGCGTCGCCGACGAGCCCCACGGCCACGAGCTGAATCGCCTCAAGGCAGTCTACTTCGAGGTCTGGCCCGATGGCGTCGAGCGGCAAGCGTGGAAGGACATCACCTACGTGCGGGTGCGGCCAACCTGGGCCAGGTACAGCGATTTCCGGCCGGGCGGGCAGCTCCTCGAGATCGCTCTGTGAGGGGCGAAAGGGGCTTGGGTGGGGCTCGCTGCACGGATACTTGCCGCCATCGGCTTAGCGCTCATCGGCTCCCTCGTCAGCTTTGGCAGTCTAATCCGCCTTGGCCGACAGCGCTCACTTTCGCAAGGTCATCCGGGCTTTCCGAAGAAATTTCGGCTTCACCCTAGCCGATATTGAGAAACTGGCCGACATTGCGGAGTCAAATTTGAGCGCGATGGAGAATGACGCCCGGCCCATTGGACAGGAACTTGCGGTTCGCTTGGCGGCGGTCTTCGGGATCAACCCGGGCTTAATTCTCTTTCCGAACGGGACGGAAATTCTCGATAAGCCTGAACTAAAGAAGATCCATACTCGAGCAGTCGCCCTTCGAGAACGAAAGGCAGCCATGTAACAGCCTGATTCAGGGGTGGGCGCGCACGAGCTCGCGCGGCCGCGGATTTCGCGGGATCGCGCAGGCGGATTTTCGGGATGATTTTGGGGTCGCCCTACCCCTGATCCGCTCGGCGATCGTTCGTTATAGGGGAAATACGGAGGCCGAATCTCCTGGCCCGTATCGCGTTACCGGGTTTTCGCGCTTCAATCGAGAAACCATGCGACCCAGTTGTAGTCGCCGTACAGACTGAAGATTAGCGCCAGGATGAGGGAACCGCCCCCTAAGAAAGCCCACATCGGTCGTCGATTGAATCTTTTCCTAATAAATAGCGCATCCATTACGTAGACGGTAATCCCTGCCGAGAACGCCATTGGGAGCAGGTACAACCCCAGCCAGAGAGTCCCGTGGTGCACATCAAACGGAAGTCCCTTCGGATCAGGCCGCGACGGCCTGGGCCAGTATCCGAGAAAGAGTCGCGCGCGAATCGCGAGCGCCGCTACGCCTGCGAGCTACGCGAAGGGTAACGCGCCGAAGATCCAACCTGCCGTAGTCTGCTGCGTTCCCATCCCTATTCACCCCATGGCGGCGATGTTGTTAGCGAGTTCTGGATCTCGCCTTGTACGTACATAAGGGCAGCCTCCGTCCGGAAACACGGGCCGCGCGTTATCGACTTCATGATGGCAGGTCATCGCAAGAAACGTTCCGCGATCGACCCACCCAATGCCACCACTCACGTGGTACTCAGCGATCCGTTTCCTTTTGCTCGTAAGTATCGCCGCACCTGGCGACGCGCGCGCGACGGCCGCCTTCGATTTCGACCAGGTCGAGGCGATTCTGCGAGAAGGAAACAAGTCCGGCGCGGCGCATAAGCGAATGTATGACCCCGCTCTGTCGTGCAAGGACGAATTTAGGCTGAAGGCGAAACCAGAGGTCTGGAGCGGTAATGTATCCGGCATCTGTGTGGGCCTCAGGCCAGTGCCTTGATGCTGTTTTCCACCTCGACGGCGACCGTCGCGGCTGAAGACGAACACGCCGTCCGGCACCTCGGGGAACTCGTCTCTCTGGAGCGCCCGTTCGGGTCAGGCGGATGATGAGACCCCCGTCTCGCGCCGCGATCCGCTCCCGCCGAAGCAACCCCGCGCGCTCCAGCTCAACCACCCGGACACGAGCATTCTCCAGGCCAGCACCCTTGAAGAAGTACCTCCGCACATGCCCGAGATGGAGGAACTGCTGTTCGTAACGCCGTCTCAGCATTTCCTTATCTCTCTGTTGAATGATCATTTCTCCCCTCCATTCCCTTGACCGCCCCCGCCTGCAATTGCTGTTTGAATTTCTTTCTTTGGATTCTCCCGTAGCTCCAGAAAAGACCCCGCTCTCCAGTTGTTGGGAGGGCGGGGTCTTTTCTGGAGCGGAGGGCGCGCACCACGAACCTGCGTGCAGTTCCTCGGGAATCGCAGGCGGGGGCGGTCGGTTGCCTGGTAGGTGCGGCCTACTACCTGAGAGACCGGTCGCCTCATGCTCCGCTCGCTTCCGTCGGCGACTGTTCAACGATGATCTGGATCTCCCGGCCCGCCTCGATCTCCGTGTACTCGGGAGCCGTCCTCGACCGTTCCGCGAAGCGCTCCGCAGTCTTCGAGAGCGCCTGGACAGCGCCCTGCTTACCGGCGTTCGCGAGCGTCGGTTCGGTCTGGTAGGTGCCGAGCGCCGTCTGCGTCCGCTGCGTCGTGGCGTCGGCGAATCCCGCCGCCGCCGCGGCGACGATCTCGCCCGCGAAGTAGGGGCCCTCCTGGGTATGGTGGTCGCCCTCAAGCCCGACCTGCCCGCTCGGCGCGAGGCCCGTCGCCTTGAGGGCGTAAGTTGCATCATTCGCCGGAAGGCGGAGCCGCTCGAAGGCGAATAGTATCCGCTTCAACTCTCGATCAAACGTCGCCATGCCAAGGACGAAGGCCCCCTTGAAGCGGCCCCGTGTGATCCGGGCACGCACCCGCGTCGGAACAGTTGACGAAGCCTTCACCGACTGCTCCAATGAGGCCTCAAGGATGTCTCCCGGCGGATTGGAAGTAACTGCGTCTCGATGCCCGCTAAGTAGCCCCCAAGAGGCCCTGGCGCGCATCACCGGAGATATCGCACCTGTTGGCCGGGCTTCTTGGCCGCCGAAGGCGGCGAAGAGCGCTGGAGGCGGGGCCCTGACCATTCGCCGCCTCACCCCAGGCCGAATGGACGACCTGGGTCGCGTAATGAGCGGAGGTTGGGGAAGCGGATGTTGGT
>CAYJTX010000431.1:0-3129 GCA_964372615.1 uncultured Bacteriovoracaceae bacterium
AAGCCGCTTTCGAACCGATTCGCGACAGTCTTCGCGGGCACGCGAATCGTCAGTGTCTTCAAGACTGCGGATGTATTTTCGACTTCAACGCTCAATTCCATAGAAGCGGTTTTTTAGCCTTAAAGCCGCGATGGAAGGAAGGAAAATCAGCTAAAACCTACCATTCGAGTCCGTCATACCAGACTCTCTCAAGCCAGAGCGCGCGACCCGGAGCTGTCGGACCGACCCTGCGACGATCCTTTGTTTCGAGGATCATGCGAACATCGCTCGGATCCCGCCTCCCCTCGCCAATCTGCAGGAGCGTGCCCGCGATCCCCCGAACCATCTGCTTCAGAAAACCCGTCCCTAGTAGCCGGATCCGGACCCATCCCCACGTCTCCTGGCAATCCATCCCCGATGGAAACGAAAGGGGGTGCCAGGAAACTTCCGCCTCGAGGATTCGTCGGACCGTCGGGCCCGGCTTGGCGCCGGAGGACTGGAACGGAAGAAAATCGTGCTCTCCGACGAGATCCGCTGCCGCCTGCCTGAGATTTTCCAGATCGAGCCGCTTGCGAATCCACCAGCTAAAGGGTTCGACGTGCGGCAACGCGCTCGGTCCTTGCTGAAAAAAGTAGCTGTACTGCTTTCGAAGCGCGCTTCTCTGCGCGTGAAACTCCGGAGGGACCCGCTTCACCCCGAGTATCCGGATGTCGTTCGGAAGAAGCGAATTCAAACCCCTCTCGAGAACTCCGGTAGTCCAGCGGGCGCTCTCTAGCCGGAAATGGCCGACTTGCCCTCCCGCGTGAACTCCGGAGTCAGTTCTTCCGCTTCCGACGACGCGCACGGTCTCGCCCGTCATTGAGTTGAGCGCGTTCTCCAGAGTTTCCTGGATGCTGGGCGCTCCTAAAGCCGCCGAGCCCCGCTGGCGCTGCCAGCCGCAGAATCGGGTTCCCGCGTAAGCGATGCGGGCGGCAAATTTCATGCTCTCAGAACTCGTAGGTCATCCCGAGGCTGAGGCCCGAGAAAACGAAATCGACGTCACCTGAAAATGTATCCAGCCGCGTGTAGTCGATCGTCAGATAGTAGTGCTGGATCCCGAACGAATGATAAAGGTCCGCAGCGGCAGACGGCGCGATCCAGTCGAGCAGAATGTTCACCCCACCGCTGAACATCACGCCACGAGCGTTCCCCCGATGCCCGGCTCGCTCGTCGCTCCGCATCTCGACATAACCCATCACCACTCCAGCTACCTGAAGGTAGGGTCGCAGCACTCGAAAGAGATTGAAACGGTAGTTGGCGCCGAACCACAGGGGAAGAGTGAAGAACTGGAATTTCGTGCGGGAGGATGTCCCGAAAAACCCGCCACCGGGCTTGGGTAAGTTGAAGGCGAAAGCTCCCGTTCCGCTTCGGACCGAGAGTCCCCCGCCTACCACCAATCCCACGTTACCAAACCACTCGCTGTGAAACGGCTGATATTCGTAAAACCCCTGAAGGTCTGGCGTAAATCCATCGCCATAGACTTCGGAAAACGTCCTACCGCCCGCGCCGGCAGACGCAACGATCGTCCGGCTCATGGTGGTCCCGAACTTGAAACCAGCCGCGTGGTGGATGGGGCCACCCCGCTTGGACTTGAGCTCTGAGTGACCTTCCTTTACTGCCTGAATCGCTCCACCCTTCGGGTCCCCAGGCCCCAGGCGGCGCTTCTCTGACTCAATGAGGCTGCTCCGCGGGCGCGAGTCTTCCGGAAGCGACCTCTGCAGGGTTTCTATGTAATTTCCAGTACCCTCGGGCTTTCCCAGGCGTTCCCTCTCGGACTGAATGAACGAATCCGGCCGACCCTCAGCTTGACCCTGAGGCTCCAGTCCCTGCTTCAGCTGATCAATGTAGGGCTGCTGCGATCCGCTCTCGGCTGCCAGTGCGCCTGACTGTGCGACCACCAGAGCCAAAGCTGTCAATCGTGCCTTCAAGGCTTCGCCTCCCTGAGCGCATCCAGAGTCGTAGTCGATCGCTCCAAGCGAAATCGGCGCTGCAGAAACCAGACAACTCCGGTCGTGAGAAAAGGAATCAGGAGCGTTGCCAATGGATGCAGCGCCAGCCACGCCAAGAGCTGAACCGGGCCGAGTACGACAAGGGCGAGGGGACGAAACCATGGGTGCGCTTCGAGCCAATCCGCCGCCGCCGGAGACCAGGCGTAATACCAACGGACGAACGCCCGCCCCGCCGAATGGCGTTCAAGGACAGCGTCGCGAAAGGTCCGCAGCCAGAGAACCGGAAGTGCCTCCCCGTCACCGAAGGCCGCTGTGGCGATGAAACAGTTGTTGGCAGTCAGGAGCCCCTGGATTTCAGCCGTCATGACACCGCTGACAGAGCACCCAAACGAAGAGACCACGCCGGCGGCGTCGCGCGCCGCGAACTGCAAGGCGTACTGGTGATCGGAACCCGTGGTCGTGTTCGTGAACCCCGTCACCGTCCGCTGAAGTCCGTCCAACGGGTGGCGCGACACGATGTCGTTCGAAGTCGCGAAGGCGCTTCCAGTCACGACCGTTCCGCTTTCATCGGCCGCCACAATCAGCGTGGGCACCGGGGTGCCAGCCGAGGTCGCGGCCGTGAACTGGCCGGTATTCACGAAGATCTCGCCGTCGCCCGGAAAATAAACCGTGCTCACGTCGGTACAGCTGACTGAGCTGACGCCGCCGTTCTGAACCACGACCTTGAAATTCAGCTGCTCATCGGTGCTTGCGGCACTCCCCAAGGAGGTGCTGTCGGCGGCCACGCTGATAAACGCCTTGATGTTGTAGGTGAGGGGGGATCCCGACGTCGGCACCTTGAACTTTCCATTTCCGCTTCCGTCCGTCTCGCAGGCCGTGGGGAGGTTGGCTGCGGCCAGGAGGTCCATCGCGAAGCAGAGGTCGTCAAGGTAAACACCGACAGTGATCTTCTCAAGATCGCCGATCTGCACCGCGAATCGAAGATTTCTCGGTGTGGTGAAATCGACGCTCGAAACCGTGCTGACCTGGCAGAGCGCGCTCTAGCTGCAGACCACCCCGTTTACCGATGCGATGGGGACGTTGAAGAAGGTCCCGATCGTGCTCGACTCCAGGACGAGCGTGAGCACTCTTACTTGGCTCCCCGAGATGCCGACGCTCGTGT
>CAYJTX010000432.1:0-3119 GCA_964372615.1 uncultured Bacteriovoracaceae bacterium
TGGACACCGTGGAACCGGCCGTGATCCCGATGCTCCTGTGCGGAGCCTCCGAGGGAGCGCCCGCCGGATGATGACCGGCGGCCTCGACGTGACGTTCTTCTGCGATCGCCTGGCGGCCAATGCCCGCGCCTTTCGCGCCCTCGTCGCACCAGAGGCGGGGCCGTCGCGCTTCCGCTTTCCTTGACTCCAGGAGCTCTCGCAGCGAGAGAAGCCCCTCAAGCAGTAGCCGCTGTCGGCGGCCGCACTGTTTCAAGGACTGGTCTGCAACCCGCTGAAGGCGGTCGAGTACGGTGTTGTGTCCCTTGGCGCGCGGCCGTGGCACCGAACGATCCGTCGTCACGACGACCACGCGTTCCGCTCCCAGCTCGACGCACTTCTCGACGGTCCAGGCCATCGTATCCGGCTTGAGGAGGGCGACCTCCACGGTTAGCGGGACCACTTCGCCGGTTCGCCTGCTCGCATCGGCCACGAAGACCAGCTCCGCCCGACCCCCTGATCGTCGAAGGCTCGCAATGACCGCCTTTGCGCTCCCATCGATGGCCTCTACCTGGTCGCCGTCCTCGAGGCGGAGTACGGAAAGGAGATGCTTCGCCTCGGATCGGTCGAGCGCGGCGGGACTTCCGGCCGCCGGCAGGCGGACCACCAGGACTCGCCTCATCTGTCACGCTCGCCATTGGAGCGAAGGGCTGCTCGACTTTCCAGGCCCCGATGAGCGTCCTGAAGCGCCTCGACCAGTACGTGGAGGGAGGCACTCAACGACAGCCGCTCCGGAGCGATTCGGGCGGCGAGCTCCCGGGTGGCGATCAGTGCGACTCTCCAATGCCAGAGTGGAAGATACGGCAAGTCGCGCGCCATCTTTTCCTGGGCGGCTCGAACGAGCGGAAGGCGCTTTGAGAGATCGGGCTCGCCTACCGCGGCTTCCAGAAGGTGGTCCATTTCTGCATCTGAATAGCCCGAACGGTTCGCCTTTTCATTGGAATGGAGCGTTCGGTACAGAATCGACGCGTCCGCGATTCCCACCCAGCGGGATGAATGGAGCTGAAACGACCCCTTTCTTACGGAGGACAGGAAAACGGCCGGCTCCACAACCTCCAGACGTAGCTGGATCCCTATCCGGCCGAGCATCTCCCGGAGGATCAACGCGAGCTCGAAGCCCTCGCGTACGGGTGTCGTCTTGTAACGCAGCTCGAATCTGTTTCCATCGGCCTTTCTTGGAAATCCAGCCTCATCGAGGAGCCTCTCGGCTTCTGCCGGATCGTAGGGGATGGCTACGGAGTGGCTTTCAGGAAGCAGCGGCGAGAGCAGGCTCTGCGCCACCGAGCCGAATCCCTTCAGCTTGTGCTCGACAATCGCGCGTCGATCGATGGCCAGAGCGATCGCCTTGCGTACGGCGAGGCGCGAGAGGATCGGGTCCTTCGTGTTGAATGAAAGATAGCTGACGCTGACGCCATCCCGCTCCAGCACACTGAATCGGTCCGAATGGCGTCGCTCGATCCACCGCGTCTTGGCGAGCGAGAGCGCATTTTGAGCTGCGACCGCCTCTCCCTTCAGGAGCTTGAGTGCGCGTGTGGTCTCGTCCCTTACGAAGAGGAACGACACGGGCAGGCCCAGGTGGCCCACGGGCAGGAGGTCGAGCCTTTGCTCGGGCGCAAGGCTCGGATCGCTCGAGCGGTAGGGTCCGCTTCCGATCGCCCCGTCCTGGCCAGGCTCCCGGCAGGGCTCTCCTGCCGCGTTCGTGAAGTAACGCAGGACCGAGGCATTCCTGGGAAAGTACGGGTCGCCGCGATCCAGCGTGAAGACGAGCGTGTCTCTCCCCACCAGATGCGTCGCTTTCCACCCCAGGAAACCAGCGCGAACCGTCGAGACAGGCTTCCCGATTCGGTACTGCTCGACGCACTCAAGAACCCGGGGGGCGTCGATCTTTCTCCCCCCGTGATCGACCCTTCCTGGCGCCAAAGTGAACTTCCAGACGCGGCCCTGACTCTCGGGCCACCAGCGGAGGGCGAGATCGGGGTGAGGATCCAATGTCGCGTCGAGCCGCGTGAGGCCACTGTAGAGGAGGGCAGCCAGCCTCTGACCGGAGGCATCGAACGCCATGCGCGGATTGAGGGTGATGGGAGGAAGATCCAGCAGGATTCGAATCGGCGGGTTCGCGGCTGACACCGGCAGCGCGACCGCGAAGGCAATCAGGATCGAAGTCGATTTCTGGGTCCGCATCTATTCGCAACTCTATACTTACCAGGGGCTGCTTCACGACGCCAAGTTCGTGAGCAAGGTGCACGAGCTGACCGACTTCCAGCACAGACCTGAGGAACAACAGAAGCTTGTGGATGAATCAAAGAGGAGGTCAGATTGTCCTGTCCGGGCCGGCATGCTAGGACTCGCCGTTGATGTTTCTAGTGGGAATCGCCGGGGGATCCGGTTCGGGCAAGACGACCTTTGCCAACAAGATCCTCCAGAGGGTCGTCTCTGGTGAGTCGTCAGTCGCGCTGCTTCACCAGGACTCCTACTACCTTTCCTTTCCCCCTTCGCATATCCGCGTGCACGGAGAACCTAACTTCGATCATCCGGACGCCTTCGACTGGCCGCTGCTCAAGGATCACCTGGGACGCTTGCGGCGGGGCGAGGCGGTCGATGTTCCGGTGTACGACTACAAGGCGGGCAGTCGCATGAGCGAGACTCTGCGCGTGGGGCCCTGCCGGGCGGTTCTGTTCGAGGGGATCTACGCTCTTTGGGATCAGGCAATGAGGGGACTCTTCGACCTCAGAGTATTCCTTCACGTCGAAGCGGACGTTCGATTCATCCGCAGGCTTCACCGCGACGCCCGCGAACGCAAGCGTACCCTCGATGGCATTATCCGGCAATATTACGATACGGTTCGTCCCATGCACCATGAGTACCTCGAGCCCACGCGACAATACGCCGACCTGATAGTGGGCGATGAAACGGATGTCGCCGCGAGCGTGATCGCTGCACGCGTCAGCCAGGTAATCGGCGGGGGCGAAGGGTGACCGAGGATTTGACTCCTAAGCCACCCGGTCGGCTGTCGAATCCACCGTGCGGTCTGAGGCTGTTGCCGCTGGGCGGCCTGGGCGAAATCGGGATGAACTGTTTCATCC
>CAYJTX010000433.1:0-3100 GCA_964372615.1 uncultured Bacteriovoracaceae bacterium
GGGGGACTGGGTCCTTTGGGTCGCCAAACGAGAAGCGTCTCTCGCGGTACCGGGCGCGCCCCTGGCGAACAACTATCCGGTCGACGCGGCCGTGACAGGAATCATCGATGCTGTTGGGTAAGGTGATCGCAAGAGTTGTGGCGTCGGCGAAGCTCGAAAGCCTGCCCAATCGACCGCTTCTGGAAGTCCAGCCGCTCCCAGGGTACGGCGACCCGGCGAACCCTTGGATCGCGATCGATTCCGTTCAGGCGGGTCCGGGCGATACAGTGCTCGTGCTCCAGGAAGGAACGGGCGCCCGACAGGCGCTTCTGGACGATCCCAGCCAACCCCTCCCTGCCCAGATGGTGGTGGTGGGCATTGTCGACGAAGTCCAGTTGTGAAAAGGCTCCGCGCCCATATCTTCGTGTGCACGAACGCGCGCGCGCCCGCGCACCCTAAGGGCTGCTGCTCGACGAAAGGCTCGGCCCAGCTGGTCGGAGCCTTCAAGGAAGAGCTCGCGAATCGCGGGCTCCTGGCCACCGTGCGGGCGCAGAAGGCGGGGTGTCTCGACGCGTGCGAGCTGGGACCGTCCGTCGTCGTCTATCCGGAGGGAATCTGGTACGCGAAAGTGATCCTCTCGGACGTTTCGGAGATCATCGAATCGCATATCGTCGGGGGGAAACCCGTCGAGCGCCTCAGAATGCCCGGGAAGTAGCTCCGGCAAGGTTTGCCCTCTTTGCCGCGGGAGGCTTTGCGGTTACACTTGAGGAAATGGCCTACAGGCGCAGCATCTTCCTGATTAACAAGAAGTTTCAGCTACGCTTCGCCCTGTACGTCTGTTCCTGGCTCTTTGCGCTGAGCCTCGTCTACCCCCTGATCATTCACAACTTGTTCGACTTCTTTGTGCGCTCGGCGGCGATGGATCCTATGGGGCCCGCGCTCTCTCGTCTGGAGGACACCCGGGGCCAGATGCTGTGGCTCCTGGGGCTCCTCCAGCTCCTTTTTCTGGGCGTCACCTTCCTGATCAGCGTCTTCATGTCCCATCGCATTGCGGGCCCGCTCTACAAGCTGAGAAAATTTTTCGAGGAGGCGCGCAGCGGTAATTTCCGGCAGCAGCTCTTCTTCAGAAAGAACGATCACTTTCAGGAGCTGGCCGACGATTACAACGACATGGTCCAGGGAATCCGGTCGATCCTCGGCAAGAACGTGGATACGGCGTCCGCGGCGATCACTCGGATCGAGAAAGCGCTCGGCCAGCTCGAGCCTGCCGCCCAGGCACAGGGCCGTAGAGAGCTCGAAGAGGCCCTTGCGGCACTGCGTGAAATTCGCGAGCGAACGCCTCTTTAAGCGTAAGCAGGCTGTGCCCGCGGGCATCTAGCTGAGGATTGGGGTAGGTTGTCGGCAATGGCGCTTCAGTTTCGACCCCACCATTTTCTCTGCACGCTGGGTTTCGAGGGCAAGGGTTACTCCCCCGAGTTCGTCGCAGGCTATGATCGGATCGCGCGCGACCTGAAAGCCCCCGAAGGGGACGACGCCTTGATCGAGGTTACGAACTCCGCCGATTCGATCTGCGCCCCTTGCCCCAGCCGCCGTGGAGAGGGGTGCGATTCCCAGTCGAAGATCGACTCGCTTGATTCGGCGCACGCCGGGATCCTGGGCTTCAGAGCGGGCGATTTCTTGACCTGGCGAGAGGCCAAGGCGCGAATCGCCACGAAAATGACACCGGAACTTCAGCGCGAGGCCTGTGCCCCCTGTTCGTGGAGGAGCCTGGGGGTATGCGAGGCGGCGTTGATCCGACTGCGATCGACCCCCACTGGCGCGCTGGCGCTCGTCTTTCTGTCCCTCTGCATGGGGCTCGCCCAGGCCTCGCCTCGTCCCAGCAAACCTGTCGTCATTCCGATCGAAAAGAGGCTTCAGCCCGCCGAGGCGGAGCCGATCGACAAGATCACCGAGGGGCTCTTTCGGGAGGACCGGTCGCAGCGCGCTCGAGGAATCGGAAGAGCCCTTCGGGCTCTCAGGACCGGAAATGGCTCGCTGGCACGGGAGCTCGCGCTGAAGTATCGAAACGACGAGCTCTTCGCGGACTACGGTCACTGGATTCCAGCCCAGTCCTGGAAGTCGGAGGCGCAGAGAGCGCTGGAACGCAAGCGTCCGGAGGTCGCAGTACAGGCGGCCGAGCGGGCGATCGATCTTTTTCTGGCGCTGGAACGGCAATTTCCGGAGTCAGCCTGGATCCGCCGCCTCACCGAGGAGATCGCGTCGTGCGAGCTCGTCATCGCCGACGGTCAGTTCGCCCGGAGAGCCTGGCGACAGGCACAGAAAGCCTACGAGCGGGGATTCAACCGCTACGGGCTCCTGGGGAACCACCGGCAGATCGCGCAGCTGCGCCCCGAGACGCTCGACCGCTACTCCGACACCTGCCAGAGGGTACCGACTGACCTCTGCGCCTCGTGGCTTCAAAGATTCGTTCAGCTGCTTCCGAAGGCATCGCCTGAGGCACGTGCGCTGCTCAAGAGATTTCCAGATGTTTTCGAGAAATTCAAAGCGCCTTCCTCGCCCACTAAGCTCGTGCAGACGTACCGGGGATCGGAGCTCGACCAGACCGCGTTCGAGGCGGCCATGGCCTTCTATAACGAAGGAAACTACGACACGGCGGCTCGGGCGCTTCGCCAGTTCCGCGACGAGTACCCCCGCTCCTCCCTGAAACATCGCGCGCGCTTCTGGCTCGCGCAGTCCCTCACCCAGGAGCAGGAGCACGAGAAAGCGACCCAGCTCTACGGGGAGATCGCTCAGGACGGGCCCCTCACCTATTACGGCCTCCTGTCGGCGCTCATGACCGGCCGAGCGATCGACGCTGAAGTGGCTGGCACCTTGCCGCTCGCGACGCGCTCCGACCCATTCCTTTCGCCGGCCGAGCTCATGCGCCTCAAGCGGGCCGAGCGCTTCGTAGCGGAGGGGGTATCCGACCTCGGTCGCCAGGAAATCGGAGGCCTTCGGCCCCGGGACTCGCTTTCGAGCCCATTTCTTCTCTACGCCGCGACCGTCAGCCATGAGGCCGGTGATCACACGGGCACGTTCCAGATCCTGGGAGAGCTCATCAATCGCTCTTATCCAGGCGTCT
>CAYJTX010000434.1:0-3093 GCA_964372615.1 uncultured Bacteriovoracaceae bacterium
GATGCTCTTCGTAAACGCAAGTCAGGTCATCGGCGTCGGTCGCATCGCATTCCGCCCCACCTCGCGAACGAAAGTCCGCGACTACTATCACTACCTCTGGAAGCATCACAACGGATACCAGGACCAGACTCTGCTCGAGGGCCTGCCCTCGAAAATCCGGTCGGAGATGTTTCTCTTCATCAGTCCGATGCCTTCAACCGGAGCCGCATCAACACGGTGGTGGTCGCGGCAATCACGTCGAACCTGAGGCTCGAGGGAATGCCCGGCAATGTCAGGCTCGCGAAAGGTGAGGCCGGGATTCCAAAATCAAGCGTGATCAACGTATCGCAGGTCCATGCGATCGATCGCGCGTTCATCGAATCACGCGTAGGCACGGTATCCTCGGAGAAGCTCGAGAACGTCAAGGCGGGCCTGCATGTGCTTTTCGAGCTCCCGCCCGCCTGATTCTCAGAGCTCCGCGAGCGGTCCGGAAAAGTTGCCCTCCAGCCAATCTATGTCGGCGTGCTGCGTCGACTTGCCGAGCCGAGTGCGCGGATTGACCGGCACGTCGCCATCACGGATTTCGAAGTGCAGGTGCGGACCGGTGGAGCGGCCGGTGTTACCGAGCTTCGCGATCACCTGGCCACCCTCGACTCTCTGGTCGGCAGCCGCAAGGAGCCTGGAATTGTGGGCGTAGAGCGAAGTCGTCTTCGCGTCGTGGCGAAGGATGATCACGTTGCCATAACCCCTCAGACCTGAGCCCGAATAGATGACGACTCCGGTGGCCGTGGCCCTGATCGGCTCTCCGATGTCAGCGGCGATATCGAGGCCCCTGTGATTCTTGCCCCAGCGCTTGCCATACTCGGAGCTGACCACCCCAACAGACGTGGGCCATACGTATCCGCCTCCGTAAGACTCCACCAGTGGCGGAACCGACTTGGGTCCGGGGGACTTGCGGCCAGTCTTACCCGAGCGCTTTCGCCCGGAGGGCCCGGGCGAAATGATCCCGGCGTCCCGGAGCACGTCCAGAACGTCTCCCTCATCCAGCTCACCGGAATCGTGAAACTTCCGGAACTTCGCCGCATACTTCTGGTAGTAGCTGATCTTTTCGGCGAGCTCCTTGGGCAAAGGCAGCTCGTTCAGTAGTCTCTCAACTTCCGGGTCGGTCGTCGCCTTCAGTGCGGCGCAGCCGCCGAGAAGGCTGCCGCCAAGGAGTGCGACGACTGCGATCCTGGGTAGTCGAAACCTCACTCAAGCTCCCCCTCACGCAGCCAATCGATGGGTCGATACTTCGATTGAGTGGTGGGCCCACCTGGACTCGAACCAGGGACCAATCCGTTATGAGCGGACCGCTCTAACCAGCTGAGCTATGGGCCCACGGACGAGCCCACGTTAGCAGCCCGCTGATCCGAGAGAAAGCCTCTCAGAGGGCGATCTTCACACCGACGGTGTGGTCTGCAAGGGTGAACTTGTAGAGGTACTTGAGCGCGACGCGGCCGCCAAGCCAGAGCGCCGCTCCCGCCCGGAAGTCCCCGTCGCCACCGGAGGGTTGAAGCGGCAGACTGTAGCCGACCATAAGTGAGAAGGTTCCCGTCAAGGTAACGCCTAGTCCGGCGCTCAGGTCGATCAGATCGTCGCCCACGTCGATGGGAACCAGGCTCAGGTCAGCCTCGAGCTGGTAGCGCCCGGCCTGCCTGAACCCGATTCCGCCGACATAGACGTCCGGGCCCCCGTTCAGGCCCCGAGCGACGACCGCGAAGCCGAGCCCGCTCTTGCCGCCGAACTGGAGGCCCGCGTCCGCGTCGAAGGACTCGGTGGCGATGTTGTAGCGGCCCGTAAGCCCAAGACCGATCTCTCCGGTTCCAATGCCGAGCCCTCCGAAGAGGGACCTATTCGAGGAGGAAAAGTAGGTCGCACCCAGGCCCCATCCGAGACGCCGGGTGTTTCCGACGAGCGAGGCTTGAGCCGTGACATCGCTTGCAAGCCCGACGAGCCCCTCGAACGCCGTCGCCGACTGAGGGAGGGCCCCTGGACTCTCAAAGAGAGCGCTATTGTCGGAAGGAAACACCTCTCCCGTGCTGAGTCCGCTACGCCCCCCCCGGGAAGCGCCCCAGGCGGACGCTCCGATGCCCAGCAGTGCGATGACGACTGCGGGTATCCAGGCCCGGCGCTGGCTGTGCATGGACTCCCTACTTCTTCACGGAGCCGAAGGTGATTCCGGCGAAAAACTCGATCTCCGTCCATTTCCTGGTGACATCGGCTGCCGCTGGATCGAGTTGATCGGCCAGTCCGAGATTATAGAGGCCAGCGATCGTGAACGCCGAGCTGCCTCCCAGAGGAAGATTGACGGTCAGTCCTCCGGACACACCCAAGTCCGTATTCTTGTACCCGGCCCCCCCGAACGAGTCCGTCGCCGACGTAGCGCCTGACTCGATCTTCACGCGACCGGCACCCTTCGCAAGGTAGCCGCCCAGGTCGAGAGCGAGGATTCGGCTGAACCAGATCTTGCAGAGGACCGGAAACTGCACATAGGGCAGAGTATCCTTAGACGTCGTTCCATCTTCGGTGCCCTCGTGCACTCGAGTCTTGTAGACGCCGCCCGTCTGGAGACCGATGCGACCGAAGTTGAACTCAAGCAACGCCCCGCCCCCGAATCCGAGCTTCGGGGAAGTCGTTACCGAGGAAGCCACGGATGAGGTCTTGGTTTTCGCCAGGTTTCCCTCACCCAGCAGAGAAACTCGAACACCGGCCGCCGCATCCCGCGTCGCAGCAACCGAGAGCGCCAGCGCAGCCGAAAGCAGCAAAAAACGGTTCAGGTTCATCTGCATTCCTTTGGTTGAGAAGGACGCCGCTCAGCGCCCGGCCCCAAGAGCGTGTCTGCCCCTTGAGACTCAGGTTCATCCCACCCTCTCCACCTTCGACTTAAGTATTGGGTGAGCTGACTCGGTTGGCAAGCGCGACGCACCAACGCCGAGTCCGTCAATCTGCTGACGGACGCTCCAAATCGAAAAGCCAGCGCCTCAGTCGACGAAAGCCTTGAGAAGCTTCGCGCGCGACGGATGCCGGAGCTTGCGCAACGCCTTGGCCTCTATCTGGCGGATGCGCTCGCGCGTG
>CAYJTX010000435.1:0-3083 GCA_964372615.1 uncultured Bacteriovoracaceae bacterium
CCGCCTCCGCAAGCGCGTCCTGGGTACCGAAGCGCGCCATCGCCTGGGCCGCGACCGCGCCAGGGCCCACGCCGGCTAGCGGAACCCGTACAGGCGCGTGGCGTTGCCGCACACGATCTTCTGCCGCTCCTGGCCTATCAAGGCGTTGATCTGAGCTCCATCACATTCCGGTCGAGGTCGCGCTGGTAGTCGTCCGTCTCGTCCGCGCCGAGGAAGATCGCCGCGACCTCCCAGGTCGCCGCCTGGGCGTGAGCTCCCGCCAGGAGGCCTACCGCGAGCGCAAACCAGGTGCGGAACACTTCCGGCCTCGAGTCAGGGGTTCGTGGGATTATCTTCGTCGCCGTTGATGCCGAAGAGGTTCCCGCTGTCGATCTGCTCCGCCATCTTCTGGTAGCTGATCGTGCCCCGACCGTCGGCCCAGGCATCGACCGCGCGGATGAGCGCCATGTTCGTGTCGTGCATCACCGAGAAGTACGTCGCCAGCCCGTTCGTCAGGATGTCGAGGTTCTTCGTGCCGCGCTCGTCCGACGACGTGCGCTTCCGGCCGAAATACATCGAGTTGTAGTAGGTGTACGAGCTGCAGCTGTTGAAGAAGTAGATCTGGTAGCGGCTCTTCGACGGTGCGAAGCGAAAGCCCTCGGTCTGTTCGATCGACTCGAGGTCGAGGTGACCGCCGAGGCCCGAGTGGCCGTCGTACATCATGATCGAGCCGTTCTCGAGGGCGTCCTTGAAGAAGTAGTGGAATGCCTGGCTCTGCTCGTCGATCCCCGACGGGCCGAAGAAGACGCGAACTTCGAGAGTGGCCTTCGAATCGACCTTCGTGAAGGTCTCCACGTACGGCATCACGCGCGGGCGGCTGCCGCCGTTTGCCTGGATGATGCTAAGCACGTCGGCGTCGGTGAGCTTCCTGGAGCGGAAGCCGATGGCTTCGAGCCCCTTCTTGATGTCGCGGAAGTTGGCGGCGTTCACGTCCGTCGAGCGTGTCGGGTCGCGATCGTTCGAGGGATCGTCCATGCCCATGAGCAGGTGAATCGTGATCTTGCCACTCGAGTCGACCAGCCTCTGATACTCGGGATAGGTGCGGGTCGAGTTCGCCTGGCGGCGGACTCGGCCGCGGACCATGTCATAGTCCTTGCCGGCTGTGAGCTTGCATCCCGGGTTTTTCGGATTCCAGAAGTACCAGAAGTCGCCTTCGCTCTGGTAGTGATGGTCGGTGCACGGATTGTGGTCGCCCACCATCCCCGCCTCGTAAACCGTATCGGGGTTGGTCGGCAGGGCCACTGAGTACTCGGTCTCGGGCCCGTTCTGCAGCACGATCTTGCCGCTGTAGCCGTAGCTGACTTTCCACGCGCGACCTTCGCGCACGATCGCGACGCTCGTGATCTTGTGATGTCCGCTCGGAACGGCCTTCACCTCGGCCTCGCCCATGGGGCCGAAGAGGTGCACGAGCTGCTGCTCGATCTGCTCGAGGGCGGCTTCCTGGCTGGGCTGGCTCGAGCCGCCCATCAGCACGCGGTGGCGGAAGCTCAGCGTGGCCTCCGTCGAATCCGAACCCACATACAGCCGGCGTTCGCGCACCGGCGGCTGCGCCCAGACGGACGAGGCGGCCACCGCGCTGATCACGCAACCCATTCCCAACATCGAACGATAGGACATCACCTGGAACCTCCGCGACTTGGCAGCCGAGCCGAGGAGCTCGACTGTCACGTTTCAAAAAGTGACACTGCACTACCGTCTGTAACGCTAAGTGTCAATTACCGCGTGGTTCGTTTACGAAAATCGCGAAGTCGGCGACCGCGCCGTACCTCGGATGGTGGAGGAGGTCGAGGATCTGTTCCTCAGTGAAATCCGATGCATCGACGAAACGTACGACCGCGACCCGTTCGCCCGCTCCGACCCGGACTCGCAGGCGAGCCGCCGTGCCATCGAAGTAGTCCCCGTGAAAGCTCCCGGCGACCAGGAAGGCGATCGCACCTGACGAATCCCCAGCCAGATGAAGAGCCATGACATCGTCCGTGAGGCACTGGGCGTCGTAATAGTTTCGAATCTGCTCCGGTGACGCGTGCCCCGACATCGCCGCCGCAAAGCGCTCGAAGTAGAGTGGCCCGCCGTGGGCGAAGCCGGGAGGAATGAGCGCGGGATCGGCCGCGGCGAGGCCCCCGCGAACGATGGGCGCTTTCTCCTCCCGCGACAGATTCACGGGCAAGAGATCCCCGCCCATAATTCGGGTCGACTCGAGCAAGGGGAGGTAGCTGGAGTTTCGGTCATGGCCATGCACGCGCAGGAGAAACCCGCGCCCGTCGATCCTTCCCCCGACGAAGTCCGACCAGGCGCTGGCTACTCGGGCGCGAGCCGAATAATCAAGGAACTCCCACGCGAGGGTGAAGCCAGAATCCCCGATAGAGGCTGTCACCGCCTCAAGTACCCTTGCCTGCGCTTCCTGCACGGCCGGGGTGTTGTGCTTCTCGGACAGAACGACGTACCGGGCACGCGACACCTCATCTGCCATCAGGTCGAACGGAATTTCGGAGAGAGACGACGGGCGCAGCACGCGCCCATGCCACCCCTGGGCCCAGCCGGCAGTCGGCAAGAGCGAGACAAGAACCCCAGCCACGATCCCGAGCCATGTGCGCATGGGACTCGGCTATCGCCGACCGCAACCCGCGTCAAGCGGGCCGAGCGTAGGCAGGCTTCGCCTGCGGGCTTCAAGTGGAGTCGAGCGGCCGGCTCGCTTATAGTGGAAAGTGCACCATGTCTCACCGCCGACCTCTCGCACTTCCTCTCGCGCTCGCATCCACGCTGCTGATCTCCGCCTGCTCGACGATGACCCGGCCCTGTACCGCCTTGAGCCCCCTGGTCGGAATTCCGGAGATCCAGGGCGATAAGAAGTGCCAGCAGAAGCGCCTCGCGGATGGAACCTACGTGAACGAGGGCTCCTTCAAGGTACTCCACCCCGACGGGCAGACCGTGGCGGTCGAGGGCCAGTTCGTCGATGGCAAGATGAACGGGGTCTGGTTTCTCTATGATGAATCCGGCAAGAAGACCGCCGAAAAGACCTATCGCGACGGAGTGGAGATCCAGGG
>CAYJTX010000436.1:0-3077 GCA_964372615.1 uncultured Bacteriovoracaceae bacterium
TGAAACTGAACCCAAATCGAACCTAAAGAGGATTACCCGGACAGGCTCCTAGGCTACCAGGCCGGCGGCGACCAGGCCGTTGTGACCTCCGCCAACGACGAGTACGTCATGGCGCTTGGCCATGTGTTCCCCCGATCACGCTGAGCACCGCCCTGACGACCTCATGGGTCGGGCTCAGATCCGCGAAGTAGAAATCCGGGTTCTCGGCCAGGAGCTCCTCCGCCGTAACCCGGTGCCCGGTTCCCACCGCGATCGACCGCGCGCCGATGGACTTGCCGCAGTTCACGTCGTGGATCGTGTCGCCGATGATGACGACCTGCTTGCCGCCGTAAGTCGCGCCCAGCTCCCCCCGCGCGCGATCCACGGCGATCGCGGGCAGCTGATAGCGATCCCAGTGGTCGTCCCCATAGACGCCGAATGGGAAGTACCTGGAGAGCCCGACGCACTGAAGCTTGAGCCGCGCACCCTCGCGAATATTCCCGGTCAGAAGCCCGAGACAAACCTCGGGGCAGTCCGAGAGCGAGCGCAGCACGTCCTCGACGCCCGGCAGGATGCGCACTTCCTGACGCCTCGTCTCGAGCAGCGCCCGGGCGCGCTCGAGGTAACCCCTGAGAATTCGCTCGCTCCAGGAATCGAACTCCCCCTCCGGAACACCGGTGGCCCGGAGCAGCTCCCGGCAGATCCAAGGGTCCGTCCGCCCGCCGAAGGCGATCCGGGGGATCTTCGCGCCCGGCAGGAGATCGGCGACCGAGTCCTCAAAGGCGTCACGCCAGACGCCCCCGCCCGTGATGAGAGTCCCGTCGATGTCGAAAAGAACGAGCCTTTTCATGAGGAGATTTTCAGGGTTCGCGAGGCCATTCTGAGCTATCCTTACCGGCATGCAGACTGAACGGCAAACGGCTTCCACGGCCCCCCAGCGACCGCAATCCACCGGCAACTCCATTCGCCGGATTTTCGAGGCCCAGCGCGGAGCCCGAGCGCGAATCGCACTCACGGACGCCGCCGCCCGGATCGAGAAGATCCGCCGACTGCGCAAAGCTATCGAGTCCCGCGCGAGCGACCTCAAGAAGGCGATTTACGACGACTACCGCAAGTCAGGCGCCGAGGTCGACATCACCGAGGTCTATCCGTCGCTCATGGAGGCGGACTTCACGATCAAGAACCTCCACGAGTGGATGCAGCCCACGCACGTGCCCACGCCGCTCGCCATGATGGGCGCCTCGAGCGAGATCCGCTATGAGCCCAAGGGAGTCACGCTCATTATCGGTCCGTGGAACTACCCGTTCTCCCTGGTCATCAATCCGCTCATCTCGTCGATCGCCGCCGGCAACACCGTGATTGCGAAGCCCTCGGAGCTCACGCCGCGCACGAGCGCGTTCCTGGGCGACCTGCTCGCCGGGCTTTTCGAGGAGTCCGAGGTCGCCGTGGTCCAGGGCGACGCGACGGCCTCGCAGGAGCTGCTCGCGCTCCCCTTCGACCACATCTTCTTCACCGGCAGCACCCGGGTCGGAAAGGTCGTCGCCGAGGCCGCGGCCAAGTACCTGACGCCCGTCACGCTCGAGCTCGGCGGCAAGTCGCCTGCGATCGTCGACGAGTCGGCCGATCTCAGGATTACCGCGCGGCGGACCCTCTGGGGCAAGTGCGTGAACTCCGGCCAGACCTGCGTCGCGCCGGACTATCTCATGATCCCCGAGGCCCGCCTAGGCGAGTTCGTCGCCGAGGCGCGCGCGCATCTCACCGCCTCGTACGGCTCGCGCCCCGAGGACTGGGAGCGCTCCGAGGATCTCTGCCGTATCATCAATGACCGGAACTTCGAGCGCGTGCGCTCGCTGACCGAACGCTCGGTCAGCCAGGGCGCCAAGGTCGAGCTCGGAGGCGTTTTCAAGCCCGAGTCCCGGTACATCTCTCCGACCCTGCTCAGCGCGGTGACTCCCGCCATGCCCATCATGAGCGAGGAGATCTTTGGACCGGTCCTTCCGATCCTGACCTACCGGCGACTCGAGGAGGCCTACGAGGTCGTCCGCTCGATGGAGAAACCCCTCGCGCTCTACGTCTTTTCCCGCGACTCCCGGCGCACGGAGGAGATCCTCAGGAACACGACGGCCGGCGGCACCTGCGTGAACAACACGATCGTCCACCTCGGGAACCACCACCTGCCGTTCGGCGGCGTCGGCCCGAGCGGCGTGGGCAGCTACCACGGCTACTTCGGCTTCAAGACCTTCTCGCACGAACGCGCCGTGCTCCGGCAGGGGCGCCTCAACCCCGTCGAGTTCATGTACCCACCCTACCGCGGCCGCGTGCTCAAGATGATCAAGATGGCGTTGAGGTTCCTGACCTAGACAGACGGTCAGAGCGACCACACGAGGTACCGCTGATCGTGTTGTACGTCTCACCCTTCCAGGTCGAGAAGATACTCACTCCCGGCCCGGCGATGTCGACGTCCGCTCCGAAGTTCGTGAAGCTGGCCCAGCCGTCGTCCGACGAGAGAACGCCGTCGAGGTCCTTGTACGCCGAGACCGTGATCACCGCGTCGTAGGCGCCCGGAACCGACGTCGAAGCGTCCTTGGCCTCGTTGCCGGCCGCGACCGCGTAGGTCACGCCCGCGGCGACCGAAGCCTCGATCGCGAGCTGGAGCGCGCTCTTCGTGCAGCCGGTGCCGGAGCACTCCGAGCCACCGCCGCCCAGGGACATGTTCGCCACTTTGATTACGTCGGCGTTCGCGGTCACGTAGTCGATTCCGCAGATGACAGTCGTCCAGCTGCCCGAGCCCCGGCGGTTCAGTACCTTCACCGGAACCACGTTGATCGCCGTTCCGACGCCGATCGAGCCCGCGGTGTTGTTCACCGCGGCGATCGTGCCGGCGACGTGCGTGCCGTGACCGTTGATGTCGTCGGCGGGAGCCGAGTTCTCGTTCACGCAGTCCTTGGCGATCGAGAGGTCGAGGTTCGCTGCGAGGTCGGGGTGATCGAGGTCGACGCCGGTGTCGAGCACCGCGACCCCCACGCCCGCGCCTTCATTGACCGTGACGTTGGCGCCGATCAGCCTGTAGCCAGTCGGCTCCGTCTGAGGAGCGGGCG
>CAYJTX010000437.1:0-3071 GCA_964372615.1 uncultured Bacteriovoracaceae bacterium
GCGGATCCGGTGAGACAGCAGAAGAGAATCGAGAAACGCAGGAAGTCGAAGCGGGAAAGGACCGAACAGTCCGTGCGACAGCCAGGCCGAGACACTGCAGTGCGCCGTCCCGAGCAAGAAACACCGCAGCAACGAAGCCCGAGCACCGTCGAGCCGAAGGCGAGCGTGCCAGAGGCGGACAGAGCTCGCATTCCGATTCCGGCTGACCGAAAGCGAAGAGTCTGGCTCCGGGACCAGGGCAGCTGCCAGCATGTCGACTCACTGACAGGTAGAAAATGCTGGGCAACGGCGTTCCTGGATTTTGATCACATCATTCCCGTCAGTGAAGGGGGGTCGAACTGCGAGAGTAATCTCACCTTGAGCTGCGCCAGTCATAACCGACGGCGGTCGAAGTGGGATGCGAAGGATCAACCGGCCTATCAGCCGCGAGCTCCCTAGAGCTTTCCAGCTCATTTGCTCGACTTCAATACGGGCCGCCCCCCCCTTCGCCAGCGGATCCCGTACCCGCTTTCCCTGCTCGGAAGTGGCAGAAGCACTCACCCGCCAACGCGCTCTGCTCGTCCGTCGTGAGAAAATTTCTCCGCGTTTCTACATCAACATACTCGCGGGCGTGGTATTAGCGGGACGCTGTCAGCGGCGCTCCGAGCAGCGCCAGAATCTCGCCCGAGACCCGCTCCTCGTCCGGGTAGAACGCCTTTTCCAGGACGTCACCCGCCGGAACCGGGGCGTCCGGCATTCCGAGTCTTCGGGGCGGGGCGCGCAGCGCGGACCAGGCGCGCTCGGCGACGAAAGCCACGAGCTCCGCGCAGACGCCGGCCATCTGCCAGCCGCAGTCGAGAACGAGGAGCCTTCCGGTGCGCCGGACGGAATCCAGCACGGCCGCGCCGTCGTAAGGCTTGATCGTCCGCAGGTCGATCAGGTCCGCCCGCACTCCGCGAGCCGCGAGCCGGTCGAGCGCGGCCTCGGCGAGTGACACCATGACCGAGCTCGCCACGATCGTCAGATCTTCGCCGCGACGCCGGAGCTCGGCGCGACCGAGCGCCACGCGATGATCGCCCGGCGGCACCTCCCCCCCCGTCTTGAGCAGACGCCGGTGCTCGAAAAACACGACGGGGTTGGGATCCTCGATCGCCGAGAGCAGCAGGCCCTTCGAGTCGGCCGGGTTCGACGGCATCACGATCTTGAGACCGGGCACAGTGAGCAGCATCCCCTGAAGCGCCTGTGCATGCTGGGCGCCGCAGCCCCAGCCGCGCCCCACTGCCGACCAGACCACCATCGGCACGCGCGAGAGGCCGTTGTGCATGTAGGAGTACTTGGCCGCGTGGTTCACGAGCTGGTTCATGCACAGAAGGACAAAGTCGGGGCGGTTGTGCATGATCACCGGCCGAAGCCCGCTCATCGCCGCTCCGACGCAAACCCCGGTCATGGCTTCCTCGGAGACCGGCGTGTCGAAGACGCGATCGGCGCCGAATCTCTCCCGAAGGCCGCGCGAGCAGCCGAACATGGCGAGCGGGTCGTCGACGCCCTGGCCCAGCACGACGACGGACGGGTCGCGCTCCAGCGCGATCGCCAAGGCTTCCGACACCGCCTCGCAGTAGGGCTTAGTCGGCATAGACGTGATCCAGCACCGCCCCCGGATCGGGCGCCGGCGCTCCCTCGGCGCGCTGGAACTCGGCCTCCACCTCGCTCGCGATCTCCTCGTCGACCTTCGCGATGGCCCGGTCGTCGAGCAACCCTTCGGCTCTCAGGCGCGAGGAGAACTGCTCGATCGGGTCGCCGAGCCGCCGCCATTCTACGGGCTCTTGGGGATCTCGATAGCCCGTGGCGCTATCATCGCTCGCGCCCGAGTGGGCGAGATAGCGACAGACGCGGGCCTCGATGAAAGCCGGGCCTCCGCCCTCCCGCGCGCGCCGCACCGCCGCGGCCGCCGCGTCGTACACGTCCAGCACGTTCGTCCCGTCCACGCAGGTTGACGGGAGCCCGAAGCCCTCCGAGCGCCGCCAGATCTCGACCCCCTCAGGCTGCCGGTACTCGATCGGCGAGCAGGACGAGTAGAAATTATTCTCGCAGAAGAAGACCACCGGAAGCCTTCGCAGCGCCGAGAAGTTGAGCGACTCGGAGCAGGCGCCCTGCTCGGTCGCGCCGTCACCGAAGAACGCGCAGCTCACCCGGCGCTCACCCCGCAGCCGGAACGCGAGCGCGGCTCCGACGGCGATCGGGATCGACCCGGCGACGATGGCCGAGCCTCCGACGATACCCGCCGCCGGGTCGAGCAGGTGCATGCCGCCTCCGCGCGAACCGGTGCAGCCATCGGCCCGGCAGTAGAGCTCCGAGAGCATGGTCCGCAGGCTTCCGCCCTTGGCGAGGTAGGGGCCGTGGCTTCGGTGGCTGATCCAAACCGTGTCCTTCCGCTCGAGGGCGAGCGCCATGCCGACGGCGGTTGCTTCCTGCCCGAGGGCGAGGTGCACCGGATTCTTGATCCGGTCGAACCGGTAGCGGGCGACGATGCCCTCCTGAACCCGGCGGATTCGCGCCATGGATCGGTACATCGCGAGGAGGAGCGGGTCGCCGTACGCGGCGCGGACCGGTGACCGTTCCGGCATCCGGCTGCCCGGGTACCGGTGGCGGTGGATCACGCGGCGGCCGCCTCTGCCAGGACGACTCGGCTGCCACCGCTTTCGAACGAAACAGGCTCGACGACGCGCTCACCCAGCGCCTCCAGGACGCGCGCTCGTGCCTCGGGCTCCACGTAGAGGAGCACGAAGCCCCCCCCTCCCGCCCCGAGAACTTTTCCCCCGGCCGCTCCGGCTCGAATGGCCGTCTCGAAGAGCGAGTCGATGAGGGAGTTGGTCACGCCGTCCGCGAGCGTGCGCTTGAGCTGCCACGTCCTATTGAGGAGGGAGCCGAAGCGCTCCAGCGGCTCGGAGCCCATCAACAAGGTCTGCCCCTCATTCACGATCGCCTGGAGCTCGTGCAGCTCCGCCTGACGCCGCTCGAGCGCTTCGATCTGTCGGGATGCGATCTCAGAAGCGAAGCGCGACACGCCCGTGTAGACGAGCATCAGTCGCCTT
>CAYJTX010000438.1:0-3043 GCA_964372615.1 uncultured Bacteriovoracaceae bacterium
GATATTGATGAGATAAGAAGGCCGAACCCGTTTTCACGAGTTCGGCCTCATAATTATGGGGTGACCGTTTGGCATATTGTCGAACCGGTCGTCGTGGAGGCGCGGTACGAATACCCCCGCAGCGTCAGCCCGTCCGTCTCTCGCAAAAATGGAGCTAATCCGCCGGAAACTGCGGCGGAATATCCCGTCGAGCGCGCCGCTCTTGAGGCCGAAGTCCGGCGCCTCGTCGAGGGCGAGGGCCGCACTATTCAAGAGACGAGTCTTTCGCTCGGGCACTCGTCGAAGACCGTTCGGAGTACTTGTCGAACTTTGAAGATCGGGCTGTACGCCCAGCCTCGCGGCCGAGCAGTCCGGCCACGCTCGTCGCAGGTTCCCTTCGGGTGGGGGTTGATGCGCGGACTGCTCAAGCCCCTGCCCGAAGAGATGAAGTGGGTGGTGGTCGCCCACCGGATGCGGAAGGGCGGTTCGAGCTACCATGCCATCGCTCGCCACTTCGAGGCGAAAGCGGTTCCGACTAAAAACGGCGGCCGCTGGCACGCGAAGAGCGTGAGCCAGATCCTGAGCTTCAACAAACTGCTCTCGGTGAAGTCTCCGGCCACCCGAGGAGCTTGCAAGAAACGCCGGGACGATTCGAAAACCTGAACCACAAGGAGAGAAACCATGCCTTCATTCACGGAACTCGTCGGTGTCATTGCTACCTTTGTCTCTCTGTCCATCGCCACCGGTCACGGGGACTGGGTCTGGCGCGAGATCGCCGTGGCTCAGTCCAATGCGCTGCACGCGATGGGCCAGGACTGGGGGTGTCCGTCCGCGTTCAACAAGAGCGCTTGCCGGACCTATGGTCCGCGCCGGTACCGCTAGGTTTGCCCGGCCCGCGCGGCGACTCTATCGAACGGCGCCGGTACCACCTTCACGAACCGGGAAGCGTCGCTGCACCGTGGCGTTTTCCAGCTTCCATTCCTGGCGATCCCGTGTGTATCGGGTGACGGAACCTAGTGCTTTGGCGGGGCGAAAAGAACCCATCCTCTTGGAGATCTGTGGACAGCGACTTTCATGTGAGGCCAGGACTCCCGAGAGACTGCTCCAGCGGCGGCACCGCCGGTCACGGGTAGGCCGACGCAGTTGCCCGGGCCGACCTACCCGATTGACACAGTCTCAATGGCCACATCTCCTCCGATTCGACCAACGCACATTGTGCGCGTTCACAGCGGCTGAGTCGGCTTGAGGTAGTTCGTTGCCTCGAGAATGGTTTCCGATTGACAGGAGTTTCGGAGAGAAGCGTGGTGGACTTTGACCATATGCGTTATTATTATCAAGGAGGACGAATGAGAACGGGTTCGGCAGCGACAAACTAAATTATTTTGGCAACGAATGAAGCCGAACTTTCGCCGCGGCAATAAACCAGGAGACCCCCTGACCTAGCTCAGCCAAAGCTGCATTTCTAACGTGGGACACGGAGGACGTATTCCGATGCTGATCCAACGTTGGGGCAACAAGGTACTTCAGTTCAGCACTATTATCGTTCTCGGTGGCACTACGGCATGCGTCGAATCGTCGTCAGATCTAAAGACGATGCCAGACGAGCGTCAATCCGGTGGTTTCACGGCGCCGGTTGGGGAGACTGGCGGATCGACTCCAGGCGGACAACCAGGGGGGACCCCAACCTCTGGAGGGAGCCAGTCCGTGGCCCCAGGCGTGGCGATTGCGAATGCTCTCCCCTTGTCGTTCGGCCCGAATGAATCCGGCCTCAAAGTCATCCTTCACGACCGACCTATCGCGGGCAAGCCTGTCGACAAAGTCATGCTCGACGTTCGTCGTGTCTCAGTGCTCGATCTCACTGGAGCCGAGTATGTCCTCTCAGAAGAGCAGCAGACGTTTGATCTCCTCGAGCTCGTTGGAAGCGTTACGCGGTTGATCGGGTTCAAAGTTCTGCCGCCCGGAAAATATGCGCAGATCCGGCTGAAACTCGGGGATGGCAACTTCGTAGTGTCGAACGGGAGGGATGAGCCGCTCAAGGTGCCCTCAGGCCAAGAAAGCGGATTGAAACTCTCCCATGAATTTGAACTCAAGGGCG
The DNA here is from genome assembly GCA_964372615.1 of uncultured Bacteriovoracaceae bacterium. Taxonomy (GTDB): domain Bacteria; phylum Bdellovibrionota; class UBA1018; order UBA1018; family UBA1018; genus CAYJTX01. The sequence goes on from CAYJTX010000438.1 coordinate 2,075, forward strand.
GCTTTCTAACTGCGATCACAATCGACTTCGACGCTGATAAGTCCATTCTTTGGAACAAGGGCCAAGGATTCATCCTGAAGCCGGTCATCAAGATCGATTCGGTGGCCAGTCTCGCACCAGACACGATTGCGCCAACGATGACATTTGGCCTTCAGCAGGGCCTGGTGACGAAGGAGGCCAGTGTTGTACTTCCTGTAAGAATTAGCGATGCGGGCCCCGTGACTAATTCGGTGCTGCTCAACGGGCAGCTGGTGCTTACTCAAAGCAGCATCGCTGGGAAGCCGATTTTTACTGAGGCCGACCTTGCACTCCAGGATCTGGACTTTGAAGTCAACCTGGCGTTGGCCGAAGGGTCTAACCGCGTAGAGGTTTTTTCACGCGACTTTTTCGGGAATGAGGCGCGAGGCGAGTTCACGATAGTCCGCGACACCATTCTACCGGCATTGACCATCTCGCAACAGGACAACCAGCTGACAAACTCGCCGTCCTTCGTGGTGGGCATCGCCGTGGCGGATGCCACGCCTACTGTCACTCAGGTATTCCATAATGGCTCGGAGGTACTGTCCAGCGTCGAGACGGCCATTCAAATGACCGTGAACCTGGTTGAAGGGCTGAACACACTGACGGTTACCTGCCGCGACTCGGCTGGCAATTTGGCTGAGCCCGCGCGGCTTGTGAACATAGTTCTGGATACGACACCCCCTCAGATTGTGCTCGGTGTGAGTGATCACGTTGTCACGGCTGATCCGGTCTTCTCGGTTCCGGTCCTGGTGCAGGACGCCTCTTCGATCCTCACTGCGGTCTATCTGAATGGGACCCTTCTCGAGACGCGGCTGGATTCAAGCTTCCTTGCTATTTTTACGCTCGCAAAGGGGGTGAATACCCTTGCCTTCGTGGCGACGGATCTCGCCGGCAACCAGGGCCAGGCCGTTACGCTCTTTGACATTGTTCTCGACGCATCGCCCCCCG
>CAYJTX010000439.1:0-3039 GCA_964372615.1 uncultured Bacteriovoracaceae bacterium
GCACGAGCGACAGTCCCACCTGCTGAACAATCTCCATCTGTCTCATTGTCAGGGGCCGCCCCCGCACGGACTCGATTGCAAGAAGCAGGAGATGACCCCCATCGAGAACTGGGATCGGGAGCAGGTTGAGGACACCGAGACCTACCGAGAGCATCGCCATGATGACCAGGAAAGCGACAGGGCCGCGCTGAAGCGAGTCTCCCGCGATCTTCCCGATGAGGATCGGACCGCCTAGCGTGCCGACGGAGACTTCCGTGGTCACGAGCTTCTTCAGGGAAACAAGGTTTCTCCAGGTAAGCTCCAGCATCCGTGTGGTGGCTGCCCCAACCAGCAGGAAGGGGTTCCAGATTCGTTCCACGATGGTTTCCGGCTGGCTCCAGGCCAGCATGGGAACCACTCCGATCGTATACTCAACCGTCTTCTTCAAGACAGGATCGCGGGACTGCGAAGCAGTCGGAATGATCCCCTCTTCCATCGACTTCCCGTCGCGCTCCCACCTGACCTGAATCGGCTTGCCATCACCCACTCGGGTGCCCTCGGCCTGGACCGAGTCCTTGAACTCGAAGAAACTGTTCGCCTGGCCAGTTCCGATCCCAATCAGGCGATCCCCTTCCCGCAGCCCCGCCTTTTGAGCAGGCGACCCTTCGACCACCTTCTCGATGAAGAGCTCCGAGGACCGAAGACCGAAATCCGTCTCCAGCCGACCACTCTTTCCCCGTCGCAGAGATGTCCGCTTCAATCCCTGAGCTGCGGCCTCCGACGCGGGCTCATCCGGGGCGGTCGCAACTGCTAGGTCTGTGCCCGGGCTGGCACGAGAGTAGGCCAGCTCGAGGTCCTCCCAAGTCTTGATGCGTTCACCACCGATCTCAACGAGCCACTCACCCGTCTTGAAGCCCAGACCCGCAGCCCTGCTCGAGGGATCCGAAATCCCCAGCTGAGTTCCGCGCGCGTTCGCCAACATGCCATCGATCTCGCCGACTCGTGTGGACTCCCCATAGATCGAGTATCCATCCTGCTCGCCAGGGGTCACCTCGATCGCCAGAGGTTCCTGAACGCCCGACCGCGTGATCTGGAACCGCACTTTACGTCCCGGTGCCTCCGAGACTACTGCCGTGACTTCGTCAAATCGACGAACGACCTTTCCGTCCACCGCGAGGATGCGGTCGCCGCTCCGAAAGCCAACCTTTTCAGCCTGCGAGCCGCGTACGACCCGACCCACCACGCTCGCTACCTGAGGTTCGCCCAGGACAAGGATGACCATGAAAATCACGATTGCGAAAAGGAAGTTGAAGAGAGGGCCCCCGAAAAAAATCAGGAACCTCTTCCAGGCCTTCTGTCGTTGTAAAGCGCGGGCCTGCAGCTCCGGTGTCAGCTCGACCTCCGGATCCTCACCGAGGAGCTTCACGTAACCCCCGAGCGGAATGAGCGAGACTCGCCACTCCGTCTCGCCCCAGAGCCGGCCCCAGATCTTGGGTCCGAAGCCGATGGAGAAAACCTCTGCCTTCACCTTGAAGAGGCGGGCGAACACGTAGTGCCCGAACTCGTGCACCACTACCAGAGGCCCCAAAATCGCTAGAAACCCTATGACAATTGACATCGAGACGCCTCTCTATCCGAAGATCCTGACACACCCATACATAACCGGAAGGCTAAAGACGACCCCGTCAAATCGGTCCAGGAAGCCGCCGTGCCCAGGAAGAATCGAACCGGAATCCTTGCGATCGAACGCACGCTTCAGAAAGCTTTCGCAGAGATCGCCGACCTGCGCGACCGACCCGACCATGATCGAAATCACCACCAGGCCGCCCCAGGAAAGCGCGCTGAAAAACACCCCTTTATAGATGAGCGCAACACCAAAGCCCGCGAGCAGTCCGCCCAGGGCTCCTTCAACCGTCTTTTTCGGACTGATGAGCGGGTAGAGCTTCTTGCGCCCGTACTTCTTTCCGGCAAAGTATGCGCCGGTATCGCCGGCCCAGACCACGAGCAGAAACACCACCGCCCAATGAGCCCCATGCACCGAGTCCCTGATCAGGGGAAGAAACAGGGGAAGGAATCCCAGGTAGAGCATACCGACCGAGCAGATTAGAAATTCCCTGAAATGCTGCCGAAACAAGTCGTTCCCGTGCCTCTCGGCGGTAAAGAGAAAGTAGGAGAACAGCCCGAGAAATGAAATCAGCAGAAGCGCATACTCGGCGCGCGGGATCCAGAAGTTCGCGAAAGCGACGAGCCATGCGGCGCCCAAGAGCACCCACCGCTTCTCCTGCTTGTCCTCGAGTGAGACTGTTATTTCGACATACTCGTACAGCATCCCGAACGAGATGATGAACGCCAGGAAGCTCGCTCCAATCCTCCCACCGGCGACAAGCAGGAGGAGGAGCAGCGTTCCGCCGACGACACCCGTCGTAACCCGTTTTCCAAGCTCATTCAGGCGTCTACCCGCGACTCCACTCATCCAATGAGCCCGACTTTCCCGAAACGGCGATCTCGGCCACCGTAGTCCGTGATTGCCCGGACCAGATCAACCGGGGAAAAATCGGGCCAGCAGGTCTCCGTGAAAACGAACTCGGCGTAAGCCGCCTGCCAGAGCAAAAAATTGCTGACCCTCAGCTCTCCGCTAGTACGAATCACCAGATCCACATCGGAGAGGGCACCCAACTCGGCGGTCCAAAGCCGGGACTCCAGCGCGGCCTCGTCGATGCCCTCCGGATCTAGCACGCCCGCCGCGCAACTTTCCGCGAGAAGTCGCGCGGCCCGCGCGAGCTCACGCCTGGACCCGTAGGAAACCGCGAAATTCAGCTGTAACCCCGTGTTCACTGAGAGCGTCTGAACCACGGGGTCCAACGCCTTCCGAACTTCCGGAGACAGTCGATTCACCTCACCCAGCACACGCAGCCGGACGTTGTTCCGGTGGAGTTCTCTTTCCTCCTTCCTCAGAAACTTGACCAGCAGCCTCCAAAGGATCTGGAGCTCTCTGTCGGGCCTGCTCCAGTTTTCCGTCGAAAACGCGTAGAGCGTCAGCGCCTTTACCCCCAGGCGGTC
>CAYJTX010000440.1:0-1429 GCA_964372615.1 uncultured Bacteriovoracaceae bacterium
GGTCTTCGAGTTCCGCGAGGAGTACGTGAAGAGGCGCAACCTCGTTGCCTGGAGCTTCTGCAACCCGTCGAAGCAGATCGAAATCGTGAACGCGGTGATCACCCACGACCTGCGGCGCATGAAGGTCAGGACGATTCAGTCCGCCGGCCGCCGAATGCGGCTGGCGTCCATCCCGGACCTCATCCGGATGAAGACCGAGAGCGGACGGCCGCAGGACCTGGCTGACGTCGAGGCGCTCCGGAGTCTGGAGAGGAAGTCGGGAGAAAGACCATGAAGAGAACTGTCCAGTACCACTCGAAGGAAAGCCTCCGGGCCGGCTCCCGCGCGAAGCCCGAGGAGATCGTCGACTTCATCGAGGGCTTCCGAGAGCTCCACGGAGGCACCCGCCCGGAGCGGAGCCGCCTCATCAGCCTGCGGGGTCCCGGAGACTCTTCTCAACGGCTTCAAGCTCAAGGCCAGGAGCCAGGGCCAGGCCTACCAGACCCAGATCAAGCGGCTCATGGCCGACTGGCTGCAAACTCACCTCTGACTTGACGAAGCGTCAAGGTAAGGCCTCACCTGAAGGGTCAGTCGGAGACCAGCCTTGACGAATCGTCAAGGGAGAACGAACGGTCAGAGAAACCGCGCCAGCCGCACCTCGGCGCGATGATCAGCTTCCTTCTTCAGCTCCGCCCGAATCCGCATGTAGAGCTCGTAGTACTTCCAGGCCTCGGGCACGAAGGTGCCCCGATTGCGGTGGTCTGGCCTGAGAGCCAGGTCGCCCGTGGAAAGCAGCGCGCGCCGCACCTCCGGGTTCTGGCGCACCTTCGCCCAGGTCGCCTCGACGATCACGCGGTAGTGCTCGCCCGGATCGGCTGCGCGGTACTCCATCCGCCGGCCCTCGAAAGTCACCCAGTCGATGCCCATGGCGGCCATGTTCTTCTCGCCTTCGTCGCCCGCCTTCTTGGCCTCGAAGGCCGTCATCGCGGCGACCTGTTCACGGGTGTAAGTCCAAACGAGGCCGGGATGAGTCGCACGCGGGTCCTCGGTCGAGCCATCGGCGAGCTTGCCAGTCGCCTCTGGAAATTTCATCATCTGCCAGAAGCCCTCGACGCTCGCGTAGCGCTTGCCCCGGTACTCGAAGGGCGTGGCCGCGAAGTTCGAGAGTATGCCGAGCTCGTGACGCTTGGAGAGAATCACCTCGCCCGGGCCGGCCGCCTGCGGGAGGATCTCCCAGCTCGGCGCGCCCTCGGTCGGCACGGCCGCCCACCAATGCCCGGGATAACCCGGCGTCGACTCGGCCCGCACCACGATCGCCGCAAGCACGCCGGTCAGAATCACCAGCACACCCAGGAGCCATTGCTTCGAACTGAAAACCCGTCTTTGGCTTGACTGCATAGATTTCGGGCTAGCACCGCTCGAGGGCCGCTGTCCAGCCCAGCTCGGCCGC
>CAYJTX010000440.1:1529-3031 GCA_964372615.1 uncultured Bacteriovoracaceae bacterium
CCCGCCCGGTCCTGCGCCGCTCTCGCCGTCGCGCGGTCCGCGCTCTCGGCCGACGAAAGAATCACGAAGGGCACGAAGGCCCCGTCCAGGGCCGGTACGTAGCCCGCCAGATTGTAGAAGCCCCGGACCGTTCCCGTTTTCGCGCGCAGGATCCCCTCGGCCGCCGTCCCCTTCATTCGGTTCGCGAGCGTTCCGTCGACGCCCGCGATCGCGAGCGCCTCCCAGAGCACCGGGAAGTCCGGCCGCGCGGCCCGGTCCTGAAGGAGCGCCAGGAGAGCCGCCGGGGTCACTCCGTTCGCGCGCGAGACGCCCGAGCCGTCCCAGAGCCGCACCTGACTCATGAAAAAGCCCGGCCGCTCGGTGACCTTGGCCGCGCGGGCGGCGGAGGCACCCAGCCCCTCGAGCCAGCGCGCTACGACCTCGCGACCCGCCTCGAGAAGCTCGGCGTCCGCGCGACCGTAGCGTTCGCCCAGCGTTCGCTGAAGCCCGTCGCCGATCAGGTTAATGCTGTCCTTGAGAAAAGGCCTGAGCACCTCCGCAATCGGCGGAGAGGGCAGCACGAACCCCTCCTCGAGCCCGCCGCTCTCGACGAGGGCCCCCGCGCGCGCGATCCCCCGGCGAGCCAGCGCGCGCTCGAGCAGCGCCACGAACCAACCCGGGGCGTCGCCGACCGCGATCTCAAGCTCGAAGGGAAACACGCCGCGCGAACGGACCGTGCCCTCCACTACGAACTCGCGCGGAATGGACCAGTCCTCGGCCGGTGCGCGTACGCGAACCTCGTTCGCCTCACCTATCGCCAGGCGTACCGTCACCGGATCGGTCAGGGCGGCGTCCAACCAACGCCCCCCGGTCGCCGACTCCACGCGGAAACGCGCGCAGTTGTAAGCCACATTTACGGCCTGGGGGAGCGAACCGTGACACTCCACGCGATCCACCTGCTCCCAGCCGAACGGGTAGGTCGGCCGGTCCCAGCGCGGGTCGGCGCCCGCCACCCGAATCGCACCGCGCACCTCGCGCACTCCCGCTGCAAGAAGCGCGTCGGCTAGGCGATCGGCGCCGCCGTCGGGCCCGACGTCCCAGGGCGCCGCCCCGAAGGTCGGGTCGCCGCTCCCTTCGATGCGAAGGTCGGAGACCGCCCCCGGCGCCCCGGCTCGCAGAAAACGCACGCGCGTCTCCCAGCGAAAATCGGGCCCCAGCAGATCCAGCGCCGCCGCGGCCGTGAAGAGCTTGGTCGTCGAGGCCGGGATGAACTCCGCCCCCCCGTCGCGCTCGTAGGGCGAGGGCCCTTCGATGCGCACGCCGAAGCGCACGCGCTCGCCGCCCTGTGAGTCGAGCACGCGGCTCCAGTCGACTGGCGAGCCGACGTCGACCGCGCGCAGCTCGACCCAGGGCGCCTGCTCGGCTCCGAGGGACTTTGCCACCACGCCCACAACCCCGAGCGACAACCCCATCGCGAAAAGGACAGCTCGTGCAACCATTCCCCCCCCCATCGTCCCGCCGTG
>CAYJTX010000441.1:0-3029 GCA_964372615.1 uncultured Bacteriovoracaceae bacterium
GCGCGGTCCAGCACCGCCGCGCCGGCGGCCTCTGCCATGCTCGCGGAATTGGACCGCGAGCTATCGGCCGAGCTGGCGCGCATCGAGTACGCCGGCACGTCGATCGTTGTACTGGCGTTTCGCCGCGAGCAGATCGCGCGCCCGCTGGACGCGTTCGGCTTCGTCGTGCCGGCGCGCGAGAAACGGCGGATCCTGGCCGGCAGCTTCGCGAGCAGGGCCGCAGACGCCCGGCGGATCCTCCAGCTCGAGTCGGCCGCAAGCGCGGCCGCCCCCTCGGGCAGGCCCGCGAGCTCGGTCGTCTCGCGCTTGCCGGCCAGGGAAACGAGGCCATCGATGCAGCCGAGTCGAACCCAGACGGACGCGTCCGTGCGCGCGCAGGCGAGCAGCGCGTTGGTCCGTTCGCCGTCGGTAGCGCTGACTGCCCCCGCAGTCTTCTCGCTTCCGAGCGCGGCCGCCGCCTCCCGGCGCGCGACCGGGTCAAGGCTCGCCTGCAGCTGCGTAAGCCAGGCCACAAGCGGCTGCTCCGTCGCGACCGTCGCGAGCCAGCCGTCCCCGCTGTTGAACTTCAGGTAACGGGGCGCTCGCGCGGCAAGCAGCTCAAAACGCTGCTCCGCCTGGGCGGCAAGCTCCACCGTGTGCCTGACGCCGTCGACCTCGACCGCGATCGGTCCGGCGAAGTGCGGCCGGGTCCCGGCCACCCCTCCGGGCGTCGCCGTGTCCTGCACCTGGGCGACCGTGAGCAGCACCCTTCCCGCTCTCGGATCGTACGACCAGCTCACCTTGAACTCGGGGTAACCGGGCCGCTCGAGCCATTGCTCGAAAAAAACACCGAGATCCCGTCCCGAAACTTCCTCTAACGCGCGGCGGAAGTCGTCGGTCACGACCAGTCCCGCCTGGTGGCGATAGAGATAATGCCGAATTCCTACGAAAAACGTTTCATCGCCCAGCAGGCCGCGCAGCATGTGCAGCACCCAGGCGCCCTTCGCGTAGGCGTGGCCGTCGAAGTAATAGTCCAGGCTCCAGCGGTAGTGCCCGAAGACCATGGGCCGCGGATCCTGGCCCTCCTGCCAGAAGTACCAGCCGGCGGAGTCGGCCATGTCCTCGAGCAGCTGCTCACGGCCGCGCGACTTCTCCTGATAAAGCGCGTCGAAGTAGGTCGCGAAGCCTTCGTTCAGCCAGAGGTGCGACCAGTCCCGGCAGGTCACGAGGTCGCCGAACCACTGGTGCGCGAGCTCGTGCCCGGCGAGCCCGTCGCTCGAGAACTCGGCGTCCTCGTCCGGGCCGTGGACCGTGCGGTCGGTGAGCGTGGTCGCCGTCGTGTGCTCCATCCCGCCCCACTGGTACTGCGGCACCACGGTTTGCGCGTACTTCTCGTACGGGTAGCGGTAGCCCACGAGGTCCGAGAAATGCGTCAGCATGTCGGACGTGTTTCTCAGGGAGTAGCGCAGCCGCTCCTGATCGTCGGTCGGCCCGTAGAACTGAACCGGGATGCCCTCCCAGGTCTCCTCGTGCGCGGCGAAACGGCCCGCAGTCACGACGAAGAGGTAACTGACCATCGGCACTCTCTGCGACCAGTGGCTCACGCGGAAGCCGCCCTCGCGCCGCTCGCTCACGAGCGCGCCGTTTGAGACCGCGACGAACGGCTCCGGAACGCGGATGAACGCTTCAAACGTCGCGCGGTCGTTGGGAAGCGCGTTCCCCGGAAACCAGAACTTCGAAAGCTCGGGTTCGCTCTGGGAGTAGATAGCCTCGAGCTCCCTCGCGCCCGTGCGCGAGCGGAAGTACATGCCGCGGCTGCGGGCCCCGGCCCAGCCGTACCGAACCACGACCGTGAGGGTGTCGCGCTCCGTGTAGGCGCGGCCGAGGTCGATCTCAAGCTTCTCGCCCCGAGCCTCAAACCGCATGGCCTCAAAGGTGTTGAGCAATCGCACGTCGCGGATCGCAAGCCCCGCGCTGTCGAGCGACAGCACCTGCATCGGCGCGCGCACGGGCCGGAACGTCAGCTGCACCTCCCCTTCGAAGCGAGGCTCCGTCAGGCTCGCGGCCGGAAAATCGAGATGGACGCGGTAATGGAGCGCATCGAAGCTCGGTTCGACAGCAGGAAGCGGCTGCAGCTCGGCGAGCGTCTCGGGCGCCTCGTCTTCATCCAGCCAGCTGGCGCGGGCCCGCTGGAGGTGATCGTGCTGGTGCCGCTCACGCGCGGCGAACGCCTTACGCGCGCTCGGCGCCCCCGGCGCGCTTCCTTTCGAGGGGGCTTGGGGACCACAGCCCGTAGCCGCGATCGCCCATGAGATCACGATGAACGAACGCACGAGGTGGCCGAGGGCAGTTGCCAAGGAGATTTCACGCATGGCCCCCGTCTAGCATCGACTCGCGGCAACCTCCAACTATCGGGATCGTTTCGCGTCGCTTGGAACAGTGTCAGCCGCGGGAGCTCTCTTCGGTTCGGGCGACGGAGCTGATCGAGGTTCTTCAGGGCAGACGGCCAGGGCCGGGTGGCCAGCTGCGTCGGGTTTGAAGCAGGTCCTGATGGAGCGTGAAACGGGCACGAGCGGCTGGTAGAAGTCCTGCCGCACGCGAAGGCCGATGGCGAGACCGCGTGCGTGAGTCGCGGGTGCGGCAGCAAGCAGAATGACCGCGGTGACAAGAGCCCACCGCGCGATCCGCGCGAGCACCGCGATCAGCGAACTTTCGCCTCGGGACCGCCCCGGTGTCGAATTCGCTATTGACGCTATGTGTCGTTTCAGACGCACACTCAGCCTTTCAGCTCTGAAACGGCTTTTTCTTTAAGAAGGCTGATGGGATTCATGGCCGCGGCGAGTCATTCGCGCTCAGAGGTCTTCGAGGACGCAGGTAAAGTCCGACATGTATACACAGACAGCAGTTCCTGAGAAAATTAGTTAAGTATCCTAGGGCCTTTGCTGCGGAGCAGAGAGTGTGCCCTCTCGGATGAGAGCGGGGGGCTGTGCCTTTTTTAAGGTGGACCCAGCTGCTTTCGCTCGTGGGGTTCTCTGCGAAGCGCTCGGGCT